>DATIOS010000529.1:0-22906 GCA_035472915.1 Thermoanaerobaculia bacterium | reverse complement strand
GGTCTCCCGGTAAGCATCGGCGGGCCAAAGTATGGATATCGGCTCTCTCGGTAAGGATACCGAGCCTCGCAGTATCGATACTGAGTCTCCCGGTAAGCATCGGGTGGGCAAAGTATGGATACCGACTCTCTCGGTAAAGATACCGAGCCCCGCGATATCGATACCGGGTCTCTCAGTAAGCATCGGGCGGACAAAGTATGGATACCGGCTCTCTCGGTAAGCAAGTGTAGCCGGCCCGTCCGGCCCAACGGGTCGGGAGAACGGAGCCCAGGGCCGAGGCCGGAGGCCGATGCCCTGGGTGGAGAGATGACAATACGGCGCGGCCTGAAAGGCCGCGAGACCATGGCCCGCGTTCAATCCCAGAGGTAGCGTTCGTCAAACTCGACCTCATACGCCTTGAGGAACGCACGAAGCTCCTCTTGAAACGACTTGACTCGGTGATGTTCGCGTTGGTTGCGGATGTAGGCCCGCACGTCTTCGACCTGCGATTGGCTCACCGAGAACGCCCCGAATCCTGCCTGCCAGAAGAACCTCTCGAATTGAGGGTCCCGGTTGCGAAGCCAGTCGTTCGAGCTCTTCTTGAGGTGGCCGACGACATCGCTCAGCGTCGCGGTTCGTGCGAGAAGAAACAAGGCGTGCAAGTGGTCGGGCTCGGTGTTGATTTCGATCGGGGAACAGCCGAGGCCGTTGAGCGTGCCGCCCATGTAGGCATGGAGGTCGGGGCGAACCTCGTCAGGCAGAGTTCGACTGCGGTCCTTCGTCGAAAAGATGAGGTGAACGTAGAGTTTGGCGAGAGATTGAGCCATGGTGGCGGTGACTCAAGCACTGGTCTGCCGATCTGTCAAGCCGGGTTCTCGCGGCCTTTCAGGCCGCACGGACGGGGTGCCCTTTATCCCCAGGGCATCGGCCTTCGGCCTCAGCCCTGGGCTGGGATCTCCCGACCCGTTGGGCCGGTGGATTCACCATGCCACTTCCGGATTTTGTTCTTGGACAAGAGTGATTGAATCTATTTGAACCGAGTGCGACAATATGGACAAATGTTGGCGTACCGTGGAATCTGCATCTTGCATTCATAGCAAGTCTTGGTTTGCTTCTCTAGCTCTAGTTCTCTCGCCTGCCTCCTTGCCTCGGCCGGGTCTACCTTCTCAAGCCACTTTCGATTCTCGAGTTCCTTCTCGAACTCCGCATCCTCTCTCCTCTTCTCTATAGCCTTCTTCTCCTTCTCTTTCTCGTCCATGGCTTCATTGATAAAATACGCCACTACAGCCAGGGGTATCGACAAGTAGAGTAGGTAGTCCCAATTCTCTTGCCCATGAGGAAGGAAAAAAACAAAATAAAGCCCCCCAAGAATATAAGCCACGAGCATCAGACCTAACCAAGTAAAGCAGCCAAGGCCTTTTAATTCCATATTAATCCTTAGATTCCTGATCTTTTGCAATTTTCTATTGGTCGAGTACCGCTATATATCATTCCGAAGCCAAGGCGCGGCTAGTTTTCTCCGGCTAAACGCTTCTAAACAAAGACTGAGGCTGCCTGACGCTCCACGGTAGAGCCTACTCTGGTTTGAGGCGAGCCACAATGATCCAATAGCTTCCCTGCTGGGGATCGAAGCCCTTGACCAACTCGCCCCGGAAACTCATGGTGGCGAGGCCTTGGAGGTCTGAAAGACGAGGTAAGCTCGCCGCTGTCGCGCTCGCCCCGATGTCGACTGTCGCGCCAGTGCCGAGAAGAGCCTGGCGCTTCAGGCTGCACTCTCCCTCCGGCAAAATATAGGACGTGAGTGGCCGGCGCGTCCGGCCTAACGGGCCGGAAGAACGAAGCCAGGGCTGAGGCCGCTGCCGATGCCCTTGGGGGTGTAGAGAGATTGCCAATGCGGTGCGGCCTGAAGGCCGCGAGACTGGAGGTGCTTGAGGTGTCCGCCGGCGTGCAGGCTCTCGCGGCCCTTCAGGCCGCAATGATGGGGTGCCTTTTTCCCCAGGGCATCGGCCTTCGGCCTCAGCCCTGGGCTAGGGTCTCCCGGCCCGTTGGGCCGGTGGGAGGATTTCGGCAGGCTCCCCGGCGGGGCTGGGGCGATGAGGGCCTTCTGGCTGGGCCGGCCTGGGACCTGGGAGGCGCTTTGCGATAGGATTACCAAGGTCTACAGCGGAGGAGACCGGCATGACGAACAGCTACGATGAGGCCAAGGGGCAACGAAACTTCCTTGAGCGGCTCGGCGACAAGATTCCCGGCTACCGGGGCTTTCAGGACCGCGAGCTGCGGCGCGACGTTGACCGGCAGCTGCGCGAGCATCTGGCGTCGGAGCTGGGACGCCTGAAATCGGCCCTGCGCGACCGCACCCGCAGCTATACGGACGCCGGCAAGATCGGCGTCCTTACCGGCTTCGACCGCCTCGACCGCCAGATCGACGGCCTGTCGCAGGCCGTGCGCTTCGCCGACTACGGCGCCACCGGGCTGTTCGATCCGGTGAAGATCGGCGAGGCCGAGCTGCAGCGCCTCTACGAATTCGATCTTTCGGTAGTGGACGACCTGGCGCAGCTCGAAGCCGGCGCCGCCGCCGTGCCCGCGCCGGGCGCCGACGATCCCGCGCCGGCTCTCGACCATCTGCAACAGGCGGTCCGCGCCTTGGACGACAAATGGAAGCAGCGCAAGCAGGTCATCGGCAACGCCGTACAGGCCGGCCAGAGCGCTTGACGACGACAAGCGGCAGCCAGGAGACTTCAGGAGACCTCACAATGGACGTGATCCAATATCAGGACCCGACCGGCAGCACCATGGTGGCGCGCTGGCCCGCCAATGGTACGGCGGCCATCCGCCTCGGCAGCCAGCTCATCGTCGAGGAGAGCCAGCAGGCCGTGTTCTTCCGCGACGGCAAGGCTCTCGACACCTTCGGCCCGGGCCGCCACACGCTGGCGACCCAGAACGTGCCGGTGATCGCCAGCCTCTTCGGCATTCCCTTCGGCGGCACGTCGCCGTTCCAGGCCGCGGTGATGTTCGTTTCCACCAAGACCTTCCTCGACCTCAAGTGGGGCACCAAGGAGCCGGTGATCTTCCGTGACCACGAGCTGGCCATGGTGCGGCTGCGCGCCTTCGGCAAGTTTGCCGTGCGGGTGACCAACGCCCAGGTGTTCGTCAACACCGTGGTCGGCACCCGCGGCAACTACAGCACGCAAGGCGTCGAGGACTACTTCCGCGACGTCATCGTGGCCCGGTTGACCGACGTCCTGGGCGAGAATCTGACCTCGATCTTCGACCTGCCGAAGGTGTATGACGAGCTGGCCATGGGCCTCAAGGCCCGGGTGGCGGACGACTTCGGCAAGTACGGCATCGAGCTGGTGGACCTCTACCTCGGCGCCATCACGCCGCCCGAGGAGGTGCAGAAGCTCATCGACGAGCGCAGCGGCATGGGCGCCATCGGCGACATGAACGCCTACATGAAGTTCAAGACCGCCCGCGCCATCGGCGACGCTGCGGCCCAGCCGGGCGGCGGCGCCGGCGGCACCGTAGGCGCCGGCCTCGGGATCGGCATGGGCGCCGGTCTCGGCGCCATGCTCCCCGGCATGATGCGCGACGCCATGGCGGCACCTGCGGCGCCGGCAGCCGCTCCCGCAGCACCGGCGCCCGCGGCACCCGCAGGCAATCCGGTGGCCGAAAAGCTTCGCCAATTGAAGAGCCTGGCCGACGAAGGGTTGATCAGCCAGGAGGAGTTCAACGCCAAGCGTCAGAAGCTGCTGGACGAGATGTAGAGCGAGGAACCTGTTTGAACGCCAGGGAGCCGGGGTCTGTCCTCGACGGCAAGTATGAGATCGTCCAGCGCCTCGGCACCGGCGGCATGGGAGAGGTCTACTCCGTCCGGCACCTTCATCTGCAAGAGCTCAGAGTCGTCAAGATTCTGCGCCAGGACCTCGCGGCCGATCCTTCGGCGCAGAAGCGCTTCATGCGCGAGGCCCGGCTCGCCACCCAGATCAAGCACCCCAACGTCGCCATCCTCTACGACTTCGCGACGCTGCCCGACGGCAGCTTCTACATGGTTTGGGAGCACATTCACGGCCAGGACGTGGGCGACCGGATCCGGCGCGTGGGCCCGTTCTCGGTGACCACCGCCGTCCAGCTCGGCATCCAGGCGCTCCAGGGTCTCGAGGCCGTCCATTCAACCGGCGTCATCCACCGCGACCTGTCGCCCGACAACCTCATGATCACCGAGGACAAGAACGGCAACCTGCGGCTCAAGATCATCGATCTCGGCCTCGCCCGCACCCTGGAGGCGGACGCCAACGTCGAGATCACCCAGGTGGGCATGTTCCTCGGCAAGCTCCAGTACTGCTCTCCCGAGCAGGCGGGAATGCCGAGCGGCGTCACGCTCGATCATCGCAGCGACATCTACTCTTTCGGTCTCGTCCTGTACGAGATGATCGTCGGGCTGCCGCCTTTCGAGTCCGAAAACCAGCACGGCTTCATCTTCAAGCGGCTATCGGAAGATCCCCTGCCGCTGCGGGGCCGCAATCCTCACGTCGACGTGCCGCAGGAGCTCGACCGGGTGGTGCGGCGGGCCCTGGAACGCGACCGCGAGCAGCGGATCCCGGACGCTCGCGCCTTCATCACCGCGCTCGAGAAGGTGGAGAAGGGACTGCAAGGAGCCGAGACGCGGGAGATCCCCATCTCGCTCGTCGAGGATGCCAGGGCGCCCCTTCCGCCCGCGCAGCCGCGCCAGCGCAGCTCGAGCGAGCTGTCGCGGGCCGACAGGATCGATCTCCTGGCGCAGATCGACCGGGCGTCCAAACGCGTCCAGGAGAACACCGTCGATCTTTCGCGAGCGGAAGCCGCCATGACCGCGGGAAAGCTCGACGAGGCGCAACGGCTGATCACGGAGATCGCTGCCGCCAATCCCCGGGCTCTGGGCCTCGACCGGCTCAAGGAAAGGCTTGCCCAGGAGCGCCGTCAGCGCGAGGAACAGGTGCGCCGTGCCGCCGAGACCGAGAAGGTGCTTGCCAACTATCTCCAGCGCAAGCAGCTCTCACTGGCGCGGCTGGCTCTGGAAACGCTGCTGGAGATCCTGCCCGATCACCCGCGGCGCGCGGAATTCGAAAGCCGGCTTCAGGTGCTGGCTGACGAGACGGAGCGCGGCAAGAGGGCCGAGGCGGCTCTCGTCGCGGGCCGAGACGCCTTGGCCAACGGCAATCTCAAGGCCGCGCGGCGCGAGCTCGAGACCGTGGCGCGCAACGATCCCTCGGGCCAGCGGGCCGAGGCCTTCAGCCATGAGCTCGAGGAGGCCGAGCGCCAGGCGCAGCAGGCGGCGGAGATCGAGCGCCGGCGCCACAAGTTCGAGGAGCTGCTCGCGGCGGATCGATTGGTGGAAGCCAAGCAGGAGCTGGACGCCCTGGCGAAGCTCGACGTCTCCAAGGTGACTCTCGACTTCTACCGCGAGCAGTTGGAGGAGGCCCGGGCCGGTGTCCAGTCGGAGGAGCAGGCCGCTGTCTTCGAGCGCCGCTACCGGCAGGCGCTGGGCGATCACGACTGGTTCACCGCCCGCGAGGTGGCCGAGGAGTTGAAGAAATCCCAGCCTGCGAGCCCGCGCGCGGCTGCCATGTACTCCGAGGTCGAGCGCCTGGAGACGGTCCACCGCCGGCAACAGGCCCTGGAGCAGGGTGTCCAGCAAGTGGAGACCTTCATCGGCAAGGGCGATGCGCCCAAGGCCGAGCTGGCGCTCAAGATCCTCCTCCAGATGGACCCTGAGAACCGGCATCGGAAGCGGCTGGAGAAGCAGGTGGCCGGGTTGAAGCGGTAGGCCCCTTGATACACTCCCTCGCCTATGACCGTCCTATCCTCTGAGACCGCCGCGGTCGCCGCGCCGGCCAGCCGGGAGCGGCTGCTGCGGTACGCCTATATGAAGCTGACCCGGGACTTCGACGCCCGGTTCGAGGCCCTGCTGCTCACCGGCCGGGTCTCCAAGTGGTACAGCGAGGTTGGCAACGAGGCCACTACCATCCCGGCGGGTCTGGCGCTGGGGCCGGGCGATGCGCTGTGCACGCTGCACCGGGACCTCGGCGCCATCCTCGCCGTCTACCTCGATCCAGCCCGCGCCTTTCCCGGCTTCGGCTTCGGCGAGCCGGACGGCCGGCGGCCGGAGCCCGACCTTCTCCTGAACCGCCTGGCGCTTCAGCTCCTGGGCAAGGGCGATGGCTTCTCCCAGGGCGTCGAGCGCTCGTTCCACTACGGCTACCTGGCGCCGGAGCAGGGCATTCTCCACGTCGGCATGATCAGCCATCTCGGCGCCATGATTCCGGTGGCCGCCGGCTGCGCGTTCGCCTTCCGGCATTCGGGCAGCGATCGGGTGGCCATCAATTTCATCGGCGAGGGCGGCACCTCGACGGGCGACTTCCACGAAGGGCTCAACATGGCGGCCGTTTGGAAGCTGCCGCTGATCCTGGTGATCGAGAACAACCACTACGCCTTCTCGACGCCGGCCCATCTCCAGTACGCCGCCGAGCGCCTCTCCGACCGCGGCCTCGGCTACGGCATCGCCGCCGAGACGGTGGACGGCAACGATCCGGACGTGATGGCCGAGGCCTTCCGCCAGGCCGTGGATCATGCCCGCGCCGGCAAGGGTCCGACGCTCATCGAGGCCATGCTGGGCCGCATGCGCGGTCACAGCGAAGGGGACGACTCGCTGAAGGTCGTGCCCAAGGACGAGCTCGAGGTCTACCGCGCCGCCGATCCCGTTCCCGCCTACGCCCACCGGCTGGAAGAGGAGGGAATTCTCGACGGCGCCACCCGCGAACGCCTGGAAAAGCGGATCGCGGAGCTGGTGGAGACCGCCATTTCACGCGCCGTCGACGCAGCCCCGCCGCCGGCCGAGGTGGCCCTGCGGCCGGTCTTCGCGCCTGATCCGGCGACGCCGTCGCAGCCCAAGGGGCCGGAAACCGCGGCCCTCAGCCACCGGCGCCGGAACCCGCGCGAGATGACCTACGTGGACGCCATCAACCAGGCGTTGCTGGAGGAGATGGAGCGCGATCCGTCGGTGGTGGTGATGGGGCAGGACATCGGCGTCTTCGAAGGCGCCTTCCGCACCACTCGGGGACTGCACTCCCGCTGGCCCCACCGCGTGCTGGACACGCCCATCGCCGAGAGCGGCACGATCGGCATCGCCATCGGCGCCTCCCTCCTGGGCTACCGGCCGGTGGTGGAGATGCAGTTCGGCGACTTCATTTCCTGTGGCTTCAACCAGTTGGTGAACGTGGCGGCCAAGCTCTTCTATCGCTGGCAGGTGCCGTGCCCGATCGTCATCCGCCTGCCCACCGGCGGCGGCGTGGGCGCAGGCCCGTTCCATTCCCAGAATCCCGAGGGTTGGTTCGCCCAGACGCCGGGCATCAAGGTCGTCTGCCCGGCCACGGCGGAGGACGCCATGGGCCTGCTCAAGGCGGCCATCCGCGATCCCAACCCGGTGATGCTCTTCGAGCACAAGTTCCTCTACCGCCGGATCAAAGCCGTGCTGCCCGAGGGCGAAGCCGTTGCGCGGATTGGCGAGGCCCGGGTGATGCGGCCGGGCAAGAACCTGACGGTGATCGCCTACGGCGCCTCCACCTGGACGTCCATGGAGGCGGCCGAGGAGCTTGCGAAGTCCGGCGTCGAGGCCGAGGTGATCGATTTGCGGACCCTGGTGCCTTTCGACGAGGAGACGGTGCTGGCCTCGGTGAAGCGGACGGGCCGGGCCCTGATCGTCCACGAAGCGCCCATAACGCTGGGCTTCGGAGCCGAAGTGGCCGCGCGCCTGGCCGACGCCGCCTTCCCCTGGCTCGACGCTCCGATCCGCCGAGTTGCCTATCCGGACCTCCCCGTGCCCTACGCCAAGAATCTGGAGAAAGTGCTGTTGCCGGACAAGGAGAAGGTGCTGGCGGCGGCGCGGGAGTTGTTGGCGTACTGATTCGGATTCGACGCTACCTGGCCCTCATCACCCCGGCCCTCTTCTCCCAGCCTCCCCCCCGCCTGACGGGAGAAGAGGGAGTGTTTTGACGAGTTGGCGGAGGTCTCGATACTGATCCCAGCCAATGTAGAGACGCCCCACGGGGTTCCCCGTAGGGCGTCTCTACATTGGCAGCCAACGGGCCTGGACGGTTCGGCCTCCCTACTTCTTCTTCTCCAACTGCTTCTGCAACTCGTCGATCCGCTTTTCGAGCTCCTTCAGCTTCTTCTCCAAACCCTCCTCGCGGGCCGAGCCGAGGCGCTTGATCTGCATCTTGTGCCCGCCTTCCTCGAACCATTTGGCATCGGGGAGGTCCTTGAGGTTGTGCAATTTCTCGTCGTCGAGGCTGAGCCACATCCCGCCAGGTCCGCCCTTGCTGAAAAAGGGCGCCATGTCGAGCTCCGGTCGCTCGCGGGTGACGATCGGCGCGGAAACCGTCTGCGCCTTGCCATTGCGCCAGATCTCGACCGGCACCTGCTGGCTGTTGTCGTAGGTGCGAACCTTGCCCATCACGTCCCAGGTCGACTTCATGGCCTTGCCGTCGATCAGGGTGAGGATGTCGCCGACCTTGATTCCCGCCTTCTCCGCAGGGCTTCCCGGCTCCACCTTCGAAACCATGACGCCCGATTCCTCAGGCACACCGAAATGAGAGCGCAGCTCCGGGGTGAGATCCAGCAGGGCCACGCCCAGATAACCGCGATTGACGAGCGGTCCGCCACTGTCAAAGACCTGCGGCTTGCCGTCCTTGACGACGACGACCCGCTTCATCTCAACTTTCTTCCCTTCGCCTTCCCCTTCGTCGGCACGGACGGCGCTCGCCGCTCCAATCCAGGCCACGAGGCCGAGAGCGAGGCCACAGGCCAGGGCATTCAAACCCTTTCCATTGCGCATTGCGAATCTCCTTTTCGTTCGGTTCCGCTGCAAATCAATCGTTGCGGTCGGTTTCTTCAATACGTAGAAATCTGATAGGCCGCGGGCGTCGCCGAGGTGACGACCTTGGCATTGCGCACCTTTCCCAGATCGAGGACATAGTCGACTTGCTCGTCGCTGCCGAGGTAGACCACGGGCGGATCCGAGATCGCGTGCAGCTCAGCCTCCAGGCGTCCGTGCTCGGCTCGCAGCTCCTGCAAGGCCTGGACGGCCTCTTGATGCTTCCGGGTTTTTCCCTGCCGCTCGATCAGCGCCCCGGCCGAGATCGCGACCGCCACGAGGGCGGCGACCGCCATGGCCGGCGCGAGGCGAAAGCTCCAGCGCGAGTCGCGTTGTGGTTTTTCGTCGAGTTGCTCCATTACGCGGGCAGTGAAGCCCGGACGGGCATGCTCGCTGGGTAGCTCGCGCAACAGCTCCGCTATCCGGCGGGTCCGGTGGTCTTCCATGCCGCACCTCCAGTCCAATAAGGCTCGAGCCTTTGCTTCAGTTGTTTGCGTCCACGGTGGACGCGTGACTTCACGGTGCCTTCCCGGCACCCGATCTCCTGGGCTATGTCCACGTACGACCAGCCCTCGATCTCGTGCAGGACGAGGGGCACCCGGTAGCGCAGCGGTAGCTTCGCCAGGGCTTCGGCGACCTCCCGGTGCAACTCCCGGCGGAGCATGGCGCTGGCGCCTGCCGGCTCCGCGTGCTCTTCGCGTGGGAAGAAAGGCATCAGCAAACGCAGCCGCCGTTCCCGCCGCTCCACCGACCGCACCAGGTTGGTGGCAATGCGGAAGAGGTACGCCCTGAGATAGCCCTGCTCCGTGTAGTCGTGAGCGGCCCGGAAGAGGCGCAGGAACGTGTCCTGGGCCAAGTCCTCGGCACGGTCACGGTCGCCGCTCAGCCGGGTGAGGTAGGTCACCACGGCATCCTTGTGGCGGTCGACCAGATCCGAGAAGGCATCCCGGTCTCCCTCCCGCACGCGAGCCATCAGCTCCCCGTCGCTCGGCGGTTCCAGAATCATCGGCATGCTCATGAGCTGACTCGCATCTCCAGCTCAACATAACGCGGAAGGAGGGAAATGGTTCCCGGGACGAGTTGGCCCGTTTCTTGAACAGGAGAGGAGGTGTGCCACGCAGCCGAAGGGCGGCACAGCCATTCACCCGTGCAATCTCGTGGTGAAATCTAGGAGGACAACATGGCCAGAAACAGCAAAACCGCCGAGCGCGTGAAGGATGGAGTGGGCGAGCTGGTAAAGAAGACTCGTGGAGTCGTCAATCACAGTCTCGATTCCGCCGAGAAGACGATCGACAACCGGGTGGGCAGGCTCGACCGCAGCTACCGTGAGACCGTGGCCCAACTGCGCGGACGTGCCGCGCGGGTCTCGAAAAACGTCCAGGCGCAGGTGGCAGATGCCAAGAAATCCCTTTTGGGGCGCTATCTGCGGGCAAGCAAGAAGGTTTCGCGCCTCCAGCGTGATACTGGAAAATACGTCAGAGACAACCCGGGGAAAGTGCTGCTGACCGCTGCGGGTTTGGGGCTTCTCGTCGGCTTGGCGGCGAGCCCCCGCCGCCACGTGTCCGAGTCGTAGGCCGCGTCCCGCCGATACCGCGGTTCAGTACAGCTCTGCAAGAGTCGTAGAGGACGATGGGGGTCGTTGATATGAGAAACTACCCCTCCACTCCAAGGAGACTCCATGAGCCAGACCGCTGTACTCGAACCGCGCTTCGTCGCGATGATCGCCTCGGAGGTGAGCTGCCGGCCGCAGCAAGTGCAGGCCGCCTCCGAGTTGTTCGCCGAGGGGGCGACCGTTCCCTTCGTGGCCCGCTATCGCAAGGAGGCCACGGGCGGCCTCGAGGATCTGCAGCTCGAGACTCTGTTCAAACGCCGGGAGTATTTCCTGGAGCTTGCCGAGCGCCGCGACGCCATCCTGGAAAGCATCCGCGAGCAGGGAAAGCTCACCGACGAGTTGGAGGCGGCCATCCGCGCCGCCGTCACCAAGCAGGAGCTGGAGGATCTCTATCTTCCCTACAAGCCGAAGCGCCGTACCCGCGCCCAGATCGCCCGCGAAAAGGGGCTGGAGCCGCTGGCGGATGCGCTGCTGGCGAACGCCGCCTCGCGCACTCTTCCGGAGGAGCTGAGCCGTGAATTCGTCAGCGCCGAGAAGGGCGTCGAGAATACGGACGCTGCCCTGGCCGGAGCGCGGGACATCCTAGCCGAGCGTCTGAGCGAAAACGCCGGCGAGCGCGCCGAGTTGCGGCGGGTGCTCGCCGCGGAGGGGACGTTGCGTGTGCGCGTTCTTCCCGAGAAGGAGAAGAACCCCGAGGCCGCCACCTACCGCGACTACTTCGAGCACGACGAGCCGGGCCGGGACATCCCCTCCCATCGCCTGCTGGCCATCCTGCGCGGCGAGCGCGAGGGCTTCCTGATTTCCGATCTGCGAGTCGACGACGAACGGGAGTCGGAGCGCCTCGGCCGCTCGTGGCGCCTGCCGCTCGAAACTCCTTGCGGCCGCCAGATCGCCGAGGCCTCGGCGGACGGCTACAAACGCCTGCTACGACCGTCGATCACCAACGAGGTCCGCTCCGAGATGCGCGAGCGGGCGGAGGCACAGGCCATCGCCGTCTTCCGCGCCAATCTGGAGGCCCTGCTGCTTCAGGCGCCGCTGGGCCAGATCGCCGTCATGGGGCTCGATCCGGGCTTTCGCACCGGCTGCAAGCTGGCGGTGGTGGATGGCACCGGCCGCGTGGTGGCGACCGACATCATTCATCCCACTCAGCCCCAGCTCGACGAGGTCGGCTCGGCGAGGACGGTCGTCTCGTTGCTCAAGAAGCACGGCGTTCACGCCGTGGCGGTAGGCAATGGCACGGCGAGCCGCGAGACGGAGGCGTTCGCCCGCAAGGCGGTGCTGGAGGCCGGGCTCGACAAGGTAGTGGTGGCCATCGTTCCGGAGACGGGAGCGTCGGTCTACTCGGCCTCAGCCGTGGCCCGCGAGGAGCTGCCGACGCTCGACGTCTCGTTGCGCGGTGCGGTTTCGATCGCCCGCCGTCTGCAGGACCCGCTCGCCGAGTTGGTGAAGATCGAGCCCCGTTCGCTGGGCGTGGGCCAGTACCAGCACGACGTGGATCAGAAGGCTCTGGATCGCGAGCTGGACACTGCCGTCGAGGGCGCCGTCAACCGCGTCGGCGTCGAGCTCAACACCGCTTCGGCTTCTTTGCTGCGGCGCGTCTCCGGGCTTTCGGAGCGCCTGGCGAACGCCGTCGTGCATCATCGCGATAGCAACGGTCCTTTCGCATCCCGCAAGTCGCTTCTCAAGGTCACCGGTTTCGGCCCCAAGACCTTCGAGCTGTCCGCCGGCTTCCTACGGGTTCGCGAGGGCGAAAACCCGCTCGATCGCACGGCCGTTCATCCTGAGCGTTACGAGGTCGTGCAGAAAATGGCCAAGGCGCTGGCGGTGCCGGTGGGGAGCCTGGTGGGTAATCCGGATCTGGTCGGCAAGCTCGACTTCAGCCGCTTCGCGGACGAGGCGCACCAGGTGGGAAAGTTCACTTTGGAAGACATCCGCAACGAGCTTCTCCGTCCCGGCCGCGACCCGCGTCCCGAGTTCAAGACCCCCGAGTGGCGGTCGGACGTGACCTCGGTCAAAGATCTTCAGCCGGGCATGGTGCTCGAAGGACGCGTTTCGAACGTCGCCAACTTCGGCGCCTTTGTGGACATCGGCGTCCACCGCGACGGCCTGGTCCACGTCTCCGAGTTGACCCACCGATGGGTGGCGGACCCGCGCGAGGCCGTGAAGGTAGGGGAGATCGTGAAAGTAAAGGTGCTCGAAGTGGATCATCAGCGCGAGCGCATCAGCCTCTCCATCAAAGCCCTACAGCAGCCTCCGGTCGAGGGCCGCCAGGCCACGGGCAGCGCCGGCCGAGGAGCCCGTCCGGATCGCTCCGCGCCTGGCGGAACTGGACAGGGAAATCGCCCCCCTGCGAAACCGGCTCCAAAACCGGCGGCTTCGGTGGAAGACTTGATGCGGAAGTTCAATCGCGGCGCGTGAGATTGGGGACTCTGGAAGGACCGCCGTCTGGCGGCCAAGGTGTTATCCTTGTCTCCATGATCAGGGCATGGCCGGGAGAATTCCTGATCGAGAAGACTGTGACCTATACGCTGGAGCTGGATGGCAAGCTCTTTGTCATCGAGAATGTACCTGCCCGCGTGAACGAAGAAACCGGAGAACAGTTTTTCTCTCCGCAGACTGTCGAACGCCTCCAGGAGATTATCGAAAGGGCTGAGAGGCCGGTCCGGGTCATCGAAACGCCCGTCTTCGACTACGCGGCGTAGGCGACCCGAAAAATTCTGGAGGCCCCTATGAAAATCCGGACCTACCTCGTCCTCGCGCTGGCCCTCCTACTGCTCCCCGGAGTTTCGTATGCGCGGGGAAAAGCTGCCCCTACGGCTCCAGGCAAGTACAAGGACTGGAACGGCGAGGTCGACGAGTTGGAGATCGTCGCCTCGTTCAAGCTCGCGGATTACGATCACATGATCGTTGAGCCGCTCGATACATCGGCGACGCCGTTGCCCGAATCGAACGACAACACCTACGCTCCGGTCAAGAACGTCCTTGCCCTGGTAACCCGTCCCTTTGCTGCCGGCATTGAGGGAGGGATCGCGGAAAAACCCCGGAGGCCCGACGTTGTGCTCGCGGCGCGAAGCGCGAAGCCGGGAGAGACGGCCGAGCCTGGAACCCTCGTGATTCGCGGCAAGGTAATTACGATGGATCCGGGCTCCAGGGCTGCGCGGTTTTGGGCGGGGTTCGGCGCCGGAGCGGCAAAAACGGAGATTTCCGGCGAAGTGACGGATGCGGCATCAGGAACGGTCCTGCTTCGCTTCGTCCAGGAGAGGCGGTCCGGTGTCGGAGCCAATGGTGGCGATTACGAAGGGTTGATGGAGCGCAACCTCGTCACGATTGGCAACGATATCGGAGCCGTTCTACTGCACTTCTGAGTCTTCAGTCCGGGCCTCCGGGATGGTCCTTGACACTGCTGCGCAGTCGGTGGGGAGGCCCTCGTGTTAGACTAAAGCCTATGAAGCCTGAGATCGAGGAACTGGTCCGAAAAGCTCTGGAGTTGGATGAGCGGGATCGCGTCGAGGTTGCCTCACGTCTTCTTGGCCGCGGTGAAGAAGAGGAGGACTTGGAGCCTAAGACCAGCTCACGTTCCCAGGGGCCTCCTCGTCCTCGGGATCCCAAACGTTTTGAGACCAAGGTTTTCGATCTGGGCCCCTGCCTGCTGGAGAATCTGGACGATGTTGCCAAGGTCCTGGCAATCGCCGAAGGGGAAGCCTTCAGGTGATCGCTGTCGACGCCAACCTTCTGATCTACTCTTCAGTCACAAGTCTTCCCCAACACAAAGCGTCGCACCAATGGCTCGATCGGCAGATCAATGAGCTGCCCAGAGTTGGACTACCCTGGGCGTCCCTCTTGGCCTTTGTACGTCTGGTCAGCAACCCCAAGTTATTCCCCGGTGCATTATCAGTTCAAAAAGCTTGGGAACACGTCGAGGGTTGGCTCTCCTGGCCTTCCGTATGGATTCCCGCCCCGACTGAAAGGCATGCAGAGATCCTGGGCTCCTTGCTGTCGCAACCGGGCATGACCCACAACGCCGTTCCGAATGCACACCTCGCGGCGCTTGCCATCGAGCATGACCTTACTTTCTGCAGCAGCGATGGCGGCTTTTCTCGATTCGTCGGCTTGAGATTAGAAAATCCAATCAAGAGCCGCTCCGTCTGAGCTTCTTTCGGACGAGGACTCCAATCCCGAGTATCGGACCTCAGTTGCCCGCCGCGTGCAGCGCCGCAGCCACCTCAGCCGGCTTGGCGGCGACCTTGGCTCCCTGACGCAGCCAGCGTATCGCCCCGGCGCGATCACCTTTGGCGAGAAGGGCTTTGCCGAGAGCGAGGTAGGAGGCGGTGTAGGTGGGATCGATCTCCAGTGCTCGACGCCAGCAATCGATCGCCTCGTCCGTCCGGGCCTGCGCGGCGCGGATTACTCCGAGCTGGAACCAGGCCGCGGGAAAGCTCGGCCGTCCTGTGAGGGCGCGCCCGAGGTGAGTTTCGGCTTCAGCGGTCCTGCCTTTTGCGGCGACGAGCAGGCCTAGGTTGTACTCGGTCTCGGCCTGCTCGGCGCCAGCGGTCAGCGCTCTTCCCAGGACGTCGATCGCCTCGTCCGTTCTCCCCTGGGCCGCCTGTGCCAGGCCGAGCCATTCGAGGGCGAGGGGATGCTCCGGCCGTCTCACCAGGACGGTCGCGAGGGTCTTCTCCGCGTCGGCAAACCGGCGCCGCCGGATCTGGCCCTGGGCGAGGTCGAGCCAGGGCTCGATCGCTTCCGGACGGGATGCCGACAGCATCTTGTCCAGATAGGTCACAGCGTCCTCCGTGCTGCTCATCCGGACGACGGCAGTCGCTCGGTACACCTCGCCGAGCGCGCCCGTAGGAGCACTGGAATCGAAGAGGTGGAGGCCGGTGAGAACCGGCTCGGTTTCAGACAACGGGGCCAACAACTCGGGACCTCCTGGGCGGCGCCGGATGAGGTGGTCCGTCATCACCACGTGCACCACGTCCTGAGTCCGCCGTTTCGCCATGTGGCAGGAGACGCAGTCGCTGGCGTCCGCTTCCGTCGGCTTCCCAGTCCGGCGGCAGGCATCCTGGGCGTGGCAGGTGAGGCAGGCGTCACGGAAGTGGCTGGCCTTTTCGTTGGCGGGAATTCGGCGGTGAGGATCGTGGCAGGTCAGGCAGGAGAGAGCGCCGCCGCTGGCGAGAAAGCAGCGGCTCTGGCGCAAGCGGTAGGGATGATGATTGATCTCGAAGCGGTCCGACGAAGGCCGCCCCTCCTCGGTGACGTCCACTTGGACGAGATAATCAGCGAGCGGCTCTCCAGGCTGGAAGGAGTCGTCGCTCCGGCCGAAGCGGCGCGCCCCTGGGATCACCACCGAAGGCTGGAGATGGCAGCCCAAACAGACTTCGTCGCGCCGCGTCGCGGGGAGCTTCCCTGGATTGAAGACGCTGGCGCGGATTTCCTCCCGCACACCCACGCCACCCATGGCGAGCCAGACGTGCTCGGCGGCCGGCCCGTGGCACCGCTGGCAGCCGACTCCCTCGGGAAGGCTGGCCGGGAAGGTCTGCGGTGCGCCGTAGGCGTCGGCCCCGGCCGGCACGTCGGGGTAGGACGTGTGGCAGAAGAGGCACTCGCGCCGCACCCGCCGCAAGACTCCCTCGTGGTCCGGCCGGTCGAAACCGGGGGCCATGCCCCAGCTCCGGGTCTGCGAGTACCAGGCGAGTGGAAGCTGAAAGATCTCGCCTCCCGGGGTCTGATAGAGATACGTCCGGGCGTGGTCGCCCGAGCCGAGAATCCAGTCCACAGGTTGCTCAAAAACGTTGATCGGCTGGCTGGCGGAGTCGAGCTGCGAGCGCCGGAAGACGAGCCGGCCGTCCCGGTGAAACATCTGGAAGCTCTGTGCCGAGGGGGCGTGGACAAAAGGCGGCGCCGAGAAGTTTTCGATCTCCGTTTCAGCCCGTGGCCGACTAAATGCCCGGGCCATTCCTTTCTCGCGATAGGACTCGGCGATCTTCAGATGGCAGAGAGCGCACGACCGCTCGTCGACGTATCTGGGCGCGGCCCCGGTCGTGACCGAAAAGCCAAAGCCGGCAAGATGCTTTGCGACCATCGGGACAGGCAAGGAGAAGTCCGGAGGACTTTCCGGCGGAGCGGACGGCGCCGGCGCCTGTCCGAGGAGCAGGAGGGAGGTAAGCCCCAGAAGGGCGGCCGATCCCGGGTATTGGCGATTCACGTCGGCACCGAGAATAGCAGCGTCCTGTACCATGATCCCCCATGCGCCTCGCCGATCTCGTTGCCACCTCCCGCCGCGTCGCCGAAACCCGGTCGCGGTCGGAGAAGATCGGTGCTCTCGCGGATCTGCTGCGGCGTCTGTCCCCTGAAGAGATCGACGTCGCCGTGGCGTGGCTGTCGGGAAATCTGCGGCAGGGACGGATCGGTCTGGGAGGCGCGGCGATTCGAGATTCCACGCCGGGATCGGCCGCCGCCGATCCCACGCTCACGCTGGGTGAAGTGGATTCGACGTTCGATCGCATCGCCGCTACCACAGGTGCGGGCTCGACGGCGGCGCGGGTGGAAATGCTGCGGGAGCTTCTCGCGCGAGCGACCCGGGAGGAGCAGGATTTCCTCATCCGCCTGATCTTTGGCGAGTTGCGGCAAGGCGCTCTCGCTGGGCTCATGGCCGATGCCCTCGCGGCGGCGGCGGCGTTGCCGGCGAGCGAGGTGCGCCGGGCGCTCATGCTCGCCGGGGAGCTGACGGCCGTGGCACGGGCCGCGCTGATCGAGGGGCGGCCCGGGCTCGACCGGTTCCACCTCGAGCTGCTACGTCCGCTTCAGCCCATGCTCGCCTCGCCCGCAGGCGACATTTCCGAAGCTCTGGAACGGATGGGAGAGGCCGCCTTCGAGCTGAAGCTGGACGGTGCTCGGGTTCAGGTCCACAAGGCAGGGGAAGAGATCCGCGTCTTCTCCCGCCGGGGCAACGACGTGACATTGGCTGTTCCCGAGCTGGTCGAGACCGTCCAGGCACTGCCTGCTCGCCAGATGATCCTCGACGGCGAGGTCATCGCCCTGCGGCCGGATGGCGCGCCCTTGCCTTTCCAGCTCACCATGCGCCGCTTCGGCCGCAAGCTCGACGTCGCCAGATTGCGCGGCGAGCTGCCGTTGACGCCTTTTTTCTTCGACGTCCTCCACTTGGATGGCGAGGATCTTCTCGATTGTCCGGCCTCCGAACGGTTCGCCGCCCTGGGTCTGGCTGTGCCGGGGCTCACGGTGCCGCGCATCGTCACCGCCGACGCCGAGGAGGCGGATGCCTTCTTCGCGGACGCGTTGCAGCGGGGCCATGAAGGAATGATGGCCAAGGCTCTCGACGCGCCCTACGAGGCCGGCCGCCGGGGATTCTCCTGGCTCAAGATCAAGCCTGCCCACACGCTGGATCTTGTGGTCCTCGCCGTCGAATGGGGGCACGGCCGGCGCCAGGGTTGGCTCTCGAACCTCCACCTGGGCGCCCGCGATCCGGACAACGGCGGCTTCGTGATGCTGGGCAAGACTTTCAAGGGAATGACCGACGAGATGCTCGCCTGGCAGACGAAGAAGCTCCAGGAGATCGCCCTCGGCACCGACGGCTGGACCGTCCACGTCCGCCCCGAGCTGGTGGTCGAAGTGGCTTTCAGCGATGTTCAGGAGAGCCCGCAGTACCCTGCCGGCATGGCCCTCCGCTTCGCCCGCGTCAAGCGCTACCGGGAAGACAAAACCGCAGCGGAGGCAGACACGATCGGGACGGTGCGGAAGATTTTTGCCGCGCCTCAGAGGAAGATCCCTCCGAGAGCCGGCGTTGCTTGAGTGCTTCTGGAAAATTCGGTCGAGCGGTATCGTGATGCTGTAAGCGTCCGTACGATAAAGGGTGGAATTCTAATGGTGAGTCAAGGGAAAGCGTTGATGATTGTTTTGGTTGGTGTAATTTTGACAGCTGTGCCTATAGTCTATTCCATAGGCCAGGGAGCTAAGGCGAGCTATTGGAACGGGGTGATGTCAAATTGGCTCGCGACGGTGGCCGGCATTATGGTGGGGGTGCCCTTTGCTCTTTGGATCAGCCGTTTGCAACAGCGGACTACAGAAGTTGAGCAAGCCAAACGGGATAGCGAACAGAGGGATCAGGTGCTGCGCGTGCTAGGGCACCGAATACACGCGGAGCTTCAGTACAATCTTGTCAGCCTTAATCACCTGAGCGAGGTGCTCGATAAAACAAATGGCATTGCACGAGTCGATCACTGGGCCTGGATAAAAACAATAGTAGACTCTTTTGAGTTCGATGCCCAAGGCGACTTTGAGCGGTCTGCTTTAGTGCCGCACGAAAGGCTTGTTTACTTTGCAGATATCGACATGGCCTACCGGGAGCTCAAAAGAATTTATCACAGAGTCTATGAAGCCTCGGCTGCTCATGATTTCCACTATGGTTATGCAGGGAATGAGACCGAGGCGAACTGGCAGCTCTCAACCCTCGGTAAGCATGTCGGAATCGCCAAGGCCGCAGTGACAAGCGCACTGGAGAGATCGATTGGAAGCCGCGGTTGACATTGTGGCTGCTACCAACTTCGCAGCCTGCTGGTCGAGGTTAGGGTGGGCGCGGGAGATCCTCAATGTCGCCAACGCCGCTCGCTGAATTTCAGTGCAGCCTGGCGGCGACCCTCACCAAAGGCCCCGGACCCGAGGGGGTAGACGCAGGGACTCTGGAGCGCGTCCCCGAGGCCTCTAACCAAGATGTGCCGGAGGGCGGTAGCCCACGATTGCGAGGCGCTCCGGGAAGCTCATAGGCCGCCGCCCGGTACACCCCGGCCGGTTTTCTCTAACATGTAGGCAACGCCTGGGAACTGGCGGCGAATCTTGCTCAAGAGACGGATTCAGGAATTGCCGCCGCTCGCGGCGATCTGGTCACGCTGCGTCTGCGCTGGACGAGCCGGCGCCATTCCCAAGCGAGCAGTGTCCGCGAACGGTGCGGTTTCTCGTCGCGCCGACGCGGAGTTCCCGCAGCCTGATCGTCCGGCCGCCAGGAACGCTGGGGGAGATCTGGCTCATATCGTTCGGCAAGGCTTCACCCGGTCCCGAGATATAACCCCGCCGCTACCGACAATCAGACCTGGGCCTCCTATTCTGAGATCCGTCGTCGGCGTTGGGCCGGCGGCGGAAAGTGGGGGGGGCGTCGTGAATCTGATCGAGCGTGCATCCGGGAATCACGTTCTGAACGATCTGGTCCGGTCGGTGAAATCTGTTCTTGCCTTGGAGTCCGAGCCGGAGAAATGGGCGCCCTCCGTAGCGAGAATCCTGCGGCCTTTCCTGGGAAATCCCCGACTGCTGACTCTGGAGCAGCGGCAACCCGATCCCGAGCGCTACCGTCAGCACGTCCTGCATGTGGAGGAGACGGGAGTGTTTTCCATCGTCGCTCTGGTCTGGCTGCCTGGCCAGTCGACGACAGTGCACGATCACGTGTCCTGGTGCGTCATAGGCGTCCACCAGGGAAGGGAGCACGAGGTTAGCTACGAGCTGATCCGGGAGCGCGGCGAGGAGTATCTGTTGCCCATCGGCGAGTCCACGCATGGCGCGGGCTCCGTCGCCGCTTTGGAACCGCCTGGCGACATCCACGCGGTATTCATCCCGGGCCCGAGACCGCCATCTCCATTCATATCTACGGTGCCGACGTCCGCAAGCTCGGCTCCAGCATCCGCCGCTGCTATGACCTTCTGGTGATGGAGAGCCGCGTCGCCGCGGCGTCGTAGCCTCAGTCGCGCGGGATCTCCTGATCCAGGTTGACCGCGCTGCCCGAGAGCCGGGCGATCAGCATCAGCCGGCGCTTGAAGCGGAACTGCTGCTCGAGAGCGACGAGACGGCCCACCAGCTTTTCGTCGTAGCCGCGGGCCGTCACTTCTTCCGGCCGGAGCCCCATGTCGAACAGGAGATAGAGCACCTCGTCCGCCGTTTCATAGTCGACTCCGAGATCGCTTTCGTCGGTTTGACCGGGCCACAGGTCGGCCGAGGGGGCTTTGCCGATCACCTGAGCAGGCAGGCCGAGGTGGCGCGAGAGCTGCCAGATCTGCCCCTTGTAGAGGTCGCCCAGGGGATTCAGGGAGCTGGCGTTGTCGCCGAAGATGGTCGAGTAGCCGAGGAGGATCTCGGTCTTGTTGGAAGTGCCGAGCACCAAGGCGCCCAGTTTCTTCGCCTGGTCGAAAAGGATGGTCATCCTTTCGCGGGCCATCTTGTTGCCTCGGCGGTCGGGACCCGCGTCGGACTCCCGGTCGAAGTAGGCGTCGACCATCGGCGAGATGTCGATCACCCGGTGCGGCACTCCCAGGTGCTCGGCCACGGATCGGGCGTCGCGCTCGGATTCGGGGTTCGACGTGCGGTAGGGAAGGAGGAAGCCGTGGACGCGTTCGGGGCCCAGGGCGCGCGCGGCCAGAGCGGCGGCTAAGGAGGAGTCGACGCCGCCGGAGAGCCCCACCACGACGCCCTGCGTCCCGGAGGTATCCACAGCGTCGCGGATGAAGCTGGTGAGCACCGCCTCGGCGAGCGGAGCATTCAGCGCGAGCCGCGCCTTCACCTGGTCGCGCCGGATCACCGCGCCGGTCCCTCCGTTGGACCCTGAATATCGAAGCGCTCGTCGTCGAGCAGGGGGAGGCGCCAGCGCAGGCGGTCCGAATCGCGCAGGTCGATCTCCGTTACCAGCAGGTGCTCCTCCAGCAGGGGAGCTCGCTCCAACAGCTCGCCGCCGGGGCGGATCACGTGGCTGAGGCCGGGATAGAACGAGCCTTCCTCCCAGCCGACCCTGCCGCAGTAGGCTACCCAGCAGGTGTCGAGGAGGGCGGTGGAGCGGGTGAGGGTCTCCCAGCTCTCCTGGCTCTCGGGGAGGGCGCCGGCGCCGATGCGGCCGGGGCTGGCCGATAGGACGACGATCAGCCGGGTGCCCGCCACGGCCAGCCGGCGGGCGAGCTCCGGATGCCACAGATCCTCACAGATGAGCACGCCCACCTTGCCCCAGGGCAGGTCCGCCAGCTCCAGCCGCCTGCCGGCGCCGAAGAAGCGCTCCTCCTGGAAGATGCCGTAGGTGGGCAGGTAGAGCTTGCGGTGAAGATAAGACGGCTTGCCATCCGAAAGCAGGACGGCGCTGTTGTGCAGGACCCCGCGCTCTCCCTCCTCGACGAAACCGAGCAGCACGCGCATCGGCCGCGCCGCATCGGCCAGCCGCCTCAGGGTCGGCGAGCTCGGCGGCAGGGCCACTCGCGGCGTCAGATGGAGGAGGCGATAGCCGGTGAGGGAGAGCTCGGGAAAGACCAGCAGGTCCACCCCGGCGGCCCGCGCCCGCTCGATCCAATCGAGGTGTCGCTCGGCGTTGCGTTCCACGTCGCCGAGCCGGCAGTCGATCTGCGCCAAACCGATCTTGAGCAGGGTGGAGGAGGATTCGGCCATGGTCCGTGGCGATGCTAGCATGGAGCCTCCATGAGGAATGACCCGACACCGCTCACCCTGATCGTCGCGACCTCCCTGGTGGTCGCCGCTTCTGCCTTGCTGTCGGGATCGGCCTTGGCCGCGCCGGCGAAGAAGCCGGCCGCAACCCCCGCCGCGACGCCGGCTGCGACGGCTCCCGCGGCCAAGAATGTCCTCAAGGACAGGGTGCTGGCGGTGGTGGACGAGGACCCTGTCCTGGCGTCGGACGTGGACCGGGTCATCAAGCTGGGCCTGCAGGTCCCGAATCCAGGGGAGAGCGACGATCAATACAGAAAGCGGGTGCTCAACGCCCTCGTCGAGGAGCGCCTGCGGTTTCACGAGATCGACCGCTACGGTCTGGAGCAGGTGCCGGTGGACGAAGTCGAGAAGGCCGTCGCCAAGGTCCGCGCCGGCTTCAAGGACGAGGCTTCCTTTCAGAAAGCGATCAAGGACGTGGGGCTTTCTCCGAAGGGGCTGAGCCAGCTCATGGCGCGCCAGCTCCTGGTGCTCACCTACGTCGACGAACGTCTCGGACCCCGGGTCTTCGTCACCTTCGACGACATCACCAAGTACTACCGCACCGTGCTGACGCCGGAGATGCAGAAGAAGGGTCAGCCCACTCCGCCTCTCGACGACGTGCGGGAGGATATCCGCGAGGTTCTGAAGCAGCAGAAGCTCACCCAGGAGCTGAAGACCTGGACCGAGGAGCTGCGCACCAAGGCCGACGTGGTCATCTACTCCGAGCAGGCCGCCGGCGCTTCCCTGCCGCCGGTGGTGAAGAAGCTGGACGCGTCTACCAAGAAGAAAGAGACGAAGAGCGTGCCGCCGAAGAAGGCGACGCCCAAGCCGCCGGTGTGAAGAGGGACCCTCACCCCCTTAGGCGCTTACATTTGCTGGCTCAGAGCGCCCGCCGCCCAAGGCCCTCACCCCCTAGCCCCCCCTAGCCCCCTCTCCCGCCCCCTCCC
>DATIOS010000528.1:0-13070 GCA_035472915.1 Thermoanaerobaculia bacterium | reverse complement strand
TCAACTTCGTCTTCGACGTGACGCAGACGCAAAAGGTGAGATTCGGTGCCGCAAGGCCGCGTCGCCGCCGGCCGGATCCCCGTCCTGCTTCATCTGCTCGCCCCCAATGGGCGCCCCCAGCAGGTGACCCACGATCTGCGGAGCTTCTGGACGAACACCTACCCGCAAGTGCGCAAGGAGCTTCAAGGAAGATATCCCCGCCACGCCTGGCCCACAGACCCATGGAACGCCCGGCCGGAACGGCGGCCGGCCCGGAGATAGAGATGGGCCTCAGAAACAGGATTCCGGAAAAATCGTCCTCCACACCTCCGCGATTCGTTTCTCCACCTCGATCGTCTCCCTAAGCGCGGCTGCGATCCGGCGGAATTCTTCGATTTCCTCGAACCGTAGGGCTCTTTTCGCCCGAGCCGCGAGCCATCGATCGAGAACCTGATAGCCGCCCACGCGATAGTTCCAGACCTCGGAGTCGATCCCCTGAAAGGCTTCTCTTCCTTTCCCTTCTCCCGTGAAATGGACGGCCGGCTGGCGCAGCCGGTCCGAGCGTAAAAGGTGGAGATCTACCAGGATGGCGCCCAGGCCGCTCAGCTCCAGGAAGGCCCCGCGGTCGCGCGGGAGCGGAACGCGGGGGAAGTCCGTACGCAGCAACTCGGCGTACCGGCGCCGGTAAGGCGGGCTGTAGAGGGCGGCATAGACGTACTCGAAGATCATCTCGGGCGGGGCCTCCTCTCCAAACCGGTCGGTGAACAGGCGAAAGACGCCCGGCGCCAGGTTCGCCTTCCGTTCCTTGAAAAGGCCGCTTTCCGGGTAGAGGAACAAGGGGAACAGGGAGTTGATGTCGTACGCCGAGACGGACTTGTGGGCGGCGATGAGCTCCGTGGCCAGGGCCCCGAAGTCCTCCTTGCACTGGCGTGGCACGATCAGTCCAAGGTTGGGCCCCGCAAGGAGATGGTGCATTACTGCATCGCGCGGGCGCTCGATCACGTATCCGGCGTAGAAGATCGTCCGCCGGTCAAAGGGGCGGTATAGGAGCCGCTGGAACCGGCTCTCCCAATCCTCGTCGGCGCGGGCCGCGGAGGCCCCTCCGGCGGGAGCTCCGGGGATCAAGCCGGCCGGCACTCTCGCCTCCCGCAGGGAACGGATCCGTCGTCTCAGCTCCTCCGGCTGCGTGTCCACGGCGAAGGCGTCGCGGCCGGTGACGATCCCCACCGAGCGAACCGGAAAGAGGTCCGTCAACGAGATGCCGCGGCGGTACTCGTCCTCCAGGGTGGCATCGCGGGGAGCGAAGAGGAAGGCCGGTCCGCGCGGTGCGATGCCGTTCCACGGCGTCGTTTCGACGTCCCGCTCCAGCAGCCAGCGGAGCTTGACGGCGCGGCTTCCCCAGAGGTCGGCCCGCAGCACCCGCTTCTCCAGCCCAGGCTTCTTCACCAGGAAGGCGACCGCCACTCCCTGCTGGACGTCCTCGAAGACATTGGCGTCCGCCGCGCTATCCGGAGATCGCTCCTGCTTCTTGCGGCTGCCGTGAAGATCCAGCAGATAGATCTCGTCGAAGGTTTCCAAGAGCGATCGGCGCAGCCCTCGGAAGGTGGGATTGTCCAAATAGCTGTGATTGGTGACGAAGGCGACAATCCCTTCTCCAGCCTGGTCGATCTTCCACTGCGCGAAGCGGAGGAACTTCACGTAGTCGTCCTGCAGCCACTTGGGGTTGCGCTCTTTGAGGGGCACGCCGTCGAGGTCGTAGTAACCGTCGATCGTCCGGCCGTCCGCCGCTGTATAGGAGTCCTTGGGCAGGGCGTCGATTCTCTCGCTGCGATTGGCCGAATGTCCCGACCAGGGCGGATTGCCGAGCACGACGGTGATCCGGCGCTCTTTCTTGACGACGCCAGCTTCCTGGGCCTCCTGGGTGAGAGCCACCACGAAAGGCAGGCTCGACTGCTCGAGATCCTCCGTGTCCTCCAAGGCGTTGGTGAGAAAGAGGGGAAATCGCTCGTTCCGTCGCAGGGGACGGCCCATCTTCTCGAGCACCAGGCTCATCTTCAGGGCGCCATCATCAGCTCGAAAGCGTGGAAATCTCGCAGCACGTGGTCGCGAAGCAGGGCCGGCACGCCGCCGCTGCCCATCTCGGCGCGCACGGCCTCGACGGCGCAGCGGGCGGCTTCGACGACGAAGGTCAGGGTCCCGGCGGCGGGATCGAGGAGGGTAACCTCCGGGTCCGCGAGACCATCGCGCCGGCCGAACCGCGTGACCAGCAGCCGGTGGACCGAGCGCACCACGAACGACACCAGCTCCTGCGGCGTGTAGTAGACGCCGCGCCGCTTGCGGAGCTTAGGGTCGTAACACTGGAGAAAGGTTTGGTAGAAGTCGAGGACAGGGTCTTGTCCCTGTCCGTCGAGAACGTGCTCCAGCATGCGGCGGACGGGAGCGCCCGCCAGGACGGCCACGATCTCGTCGACGATCCAGGCGACGGCGGGATCCGGATCACCCAGCGAGATGTTGAGGAAGACCTCGCGCAGGATGCCGCTGGAGGCCGGGATGCTCACCGCCGCCACCCGGCGGTCGAAAGGTCCCGCCGCCTGCCAACGGGCCGCCAGCAGGCCGTAGGTGAGGGTTTGTGCGTAGAGATCCGCGAACTCACGGTGGGTCAGGCCCGCCAGCAGGAACTCCGTAAACGCCTGGTAGAAACTGGCGAGATTCGAGCGCCCCTGTGTATCCGTCTCCAACAATTCGCAGATGCGCATCGCGAGAATGCGCGTCCGCCCGGCGAGACGCTCGGCCAGGGAAGCTGTCGAATCGCTTGGCGAAGACTCGAAATCGGCGAATAGCTCCAGAAGCTCGAGCAGCCGCTCCGGCCCGCCGGCAGCCGCCTGCGCTCGCAGAGCGGGCCGGCCCTGCCGGTACAGCCGGAACTCCCGGAAGTTGGTGAGCAGCAGGTTGGGGAATGTCTTCCGGTAGCGCTGGAGCTGCTCCGAGCCTTCGACCGAATCCAGATTCGTTCCCGGCCGCTTGGCCTCGACGTACCCGGCGATCCGCTCTCCCCGCCACACCTGAAAGTCGAGGAGACAGTCTTCGATCTTGGGCGGAATCTGGATGACCCGGAGATCCTCCACTCCCCGCTCCTTCGCGAACCACTCGAATAGATCCAGCAGGTCGGGATAGAAGCCCTCCTCCCGCGACTCGCCGCGCCGCTCCCGGTCATAGATCCGGTCCAGGTAGGAGCGTAGAGCCTCGCCAGGATCGACCCGGAGATCCGCCGGTTGCCGGAGAAGGGTACCAATCGCCGGAGAAGGAGCCTTCACGACTCCAGATGATATCTTAAGACGACACCGATTGCGCTGCCTTTGTAATCAGTCCAGGATATAAAGATCCTCAGGGGAGATCTTCGCTCTCCTCCGTTTCCTCGGGCTCCGTACCCATGGGATCAAGAACCTCGAGCCACTGCAACAGCTCGCCCCCGCGGTCCGGCTCGCCGAGGCGATTTGCCAGGGCTGCGGCGACGACGATGAGGGCCATCGCGGAGCCGTTGGGCTCGGCGGTGCCTGGCAGCCGGACGATCTCAGGATGGTCCGCGAGAGCCTTCTGGATGATCGTCACGCTGCGGTCGAGAATCGGCTTGACGAGCGGCCGGTCGAGGAATGGGTAGCGATCCATCCCAAGCTCGGACATGGCATGGCACAGATCCTCCAGAACGTCCAGGCTGTCCAGAGCGGTGGGCTCGTCGGGTAAGAAAGCGAGCCAGCGCGCGGCGTGCTCCTCGTTCCAGGGGTCCAGCTCTTCGTCTTCTTCCTCCTCAAACTCGCCGGGGTCAGCGCCAAACTCCGGAGTGGTGCCGAAGAACGCCACGTCCCATTCCTCCTCAGCCCGGCGCAGCGAGTCCGGAGTTACCAACCGGCCGGCTCCCGGGTCACCTTCGATGGGCGCGATGCCGTAGGTCGCCGCGGGCGGCGCCAGACGAGCCAGCAGCTTTTGCAAGCGGAGGATACCGTCCTTCACCTCCTCGCCGAGGGAGAACTCGAGCTGCGCCGACTCGGGATCGCCGGCGACCTTTTCGAGAAACTCCATTCCCGTCTCGGTGAGAATCCCCGGACTGCGCCGGAAGCGCTCGCGGAAGACGCGCGCCCGCTCGCCGGCCTCCGCCGTCCGCCCCTCGGACATCAGCAGGCTCACCTCCAGAGGACCGAGGGCGGCGCTGTCGGGATCGTCCTTGCGCGCTTTCTCCAGAGCCTCCCAGGCCTCCTCGATCTCGCCCTCGACGGCATGGAAGCGGACCTGGTCCTCCCAGAGGACGGCCCGGAGGGCGGGCTTGAGGGCCTTCGCCAGACGCTCCACCGCCACTGCCTTTTCCTCCAGCAGATCCAGCTCGCCGAGGGCTTCGAGGAAGACGTTCAGGGCCGTCGCGTCGCGCTCGTCGAGACGGTCAACCCGGGCCTGCGGATCGAACATCGGCTGCACCAACGCCAGGGCCCGCTCGGCATCGGAGTCGTCGAGGAACGACAGCGCGAGATCGCCGGCAAGATGGCGCGGGACCCGGCCAGACTGGCCCAGCGCCTCGACCTGCTCCACAGGGAGCGCCTCCACCACGAGACGCCAGATGCCTTCGGGATCGAACGACGGGAGATCCGCCGCCCAAGGTGCGCAGCACTTCTTGTATTTGAGGCCCGAGCCGCAGGGGCAAGGGTCATTGCGCTCCGGATTGGGAAGGGGGGAGGGACGAAAGCCGTTGCCCGGCAGCGGCACCGAATTCCACAACGCGCGGCCGAGCTCCGAAGCCGAGCTCCGCCGAGCCGCCTCGTCGGGGAGCCGATCGTACAGCCGCGGCATGCGGACCGCCGCCTCGGCGCGCACCCAATCCAGGAAGAGCGCGCTCTCCTCCCGCTCCAGGATGAACGCGATGGCTTCCCGGAAAAAGCTCTCCAGCTCGCCCAGGGACTCGTCGTCGAAGGTCTCTTCGGTCATGAGAAGTTCCTTTCGGGCACGAGAACAGGGGGAAGGGCGAGTGCCTTCCCGAAACGACGGCGCCCGCCGTTCCTTTAGTTCGTGCTATCTTCCCATGTCGCCCCCGGAGGGAACCCGATGAACCGGCAGACGCTGGCTCTCAACATCGAGCAGGAGCTGTTGGAAGAGGCGCACGCGGTGGCGGTGCGGCGGCATACGTCGGTCAACGAGATGGTTCGGCAGTTCCTCAAGCAGGTCGTCCGGCAGGAACGCAAGCGCCTCGAAGCTTGGAACGACGTCAAGAAGCTCCTGGAGAAACCCCAGGTCCGACTCGGGCCGGCACTCCCGAGCCGGGAGCGGCTCCATGAAAGGTGAGCTGGCCGCCTTCATCGATACCAGCGTCCTCGCCTACGCCGTCTGCGCCGACCAACCCCACAAGCAGCGGCTGGCCCGCAGCATCGTCGAACGCGGATTCATCGAGGGGTGCTACGCTACCAGCACCCAGGTCCTCGTGGAGCTCTACGAGCTCCTCACCCGTCAGGCCGAAGTGAAGCTCTCCGCCATGGAGGCCGCCGACTTCATCCGTGCCCTCCGCGAGTGGCCCCTCGTCGAGGTGGATTCCGACCTCGTCTCCGCCGCTATCAGCCTCGCCGAGCGCGAAGAGATGTCTCCCTGGGACGCCGCCGTCCTCGAAGCCGCCCGCCGGGCGGACTGCACCCGCGTGCTCTCCGAGTCGCTCCCGGCGGGGCGGACGTATGAGGGGGTTCGAGTGGAGAATCCGTTCGCGTAAGTCCGAAAGCCCGACAAAGGAGCTGGCCTGTGCCAGGCGTGCTCTGACCTGCGGTTCCCGTGTCGATCTTGGACTAACCAATTTCTCCGCATCTTTGTCTTCCTTGGAGTACCTTCCAAAGAGCCAAAGCGGATGACGTCTGCGCACTTACCACAGCGATACCAGTGCTTTCATCGACGATGGCTCCTCTACGGCTTTGTGGCGCTGCTCTCGGGAGTTGCCGCGGAAGCACAGGGGCCGATCAAGATCGCTGCCGGCCGGCGCAACGACACCTACTGGAAGCTCGCCTCGAATCTGCGCCAACAGCCGGGTCTCGCAATCCAGCTCGTCGCCACCGGCGGCTCAGGGGAGAACCTCAAGTTGCTCGAGGCAGGAGAGGTACGCTTCGCACTGGCGCAACAAGACGTTGTCAGAGACTATTTTCGAGAGAAGGGCAACGCGGCAACTGTACGCGTGGTCGATCGCATCTTCTTCGACTATCTCCACATTTTTATTCGTGATTCGCTCCATGTGGAGCCCGGCGAACTCGGCCGGCTAAGGATCTGGATGGGCGAGCCGGGGAGCGAGACCCGGCTCACGGCCAGCCGCCTTCTTGACAGTCTAGGAACGCCGATCTCTTCCTTCGAAGGAAGATCTTTGTCTCTGGAGAGTGCCGGGGAGACGGCGGGACCGGCGCTCACGGGATGGCTCGCCCAACAGTTTCGCGCCGAGCGCCTTGACGCCGCAATGCTGGTCTCTACGCCGGGTTTGACCGAAGCATGCAACCTGATGCGCAGGGCGCCTGTCACCCTTCTCTCTCTTGATCCTAAGACGCTACGAAGGCTTACAGACGAAGAGGGAACCGAATTTCGAAAGCAGACTGCGATCGGCCGGATCCCTGCCAATACCTACTCGCATCAAAATGCGCCGGTAGCGACCATAGCGGTGCCAATCCTACTTTTGGTGCGACAGAAGGAAGACGTTCAAACGGCGCGCAACATTTTGAACGCCGCGCGAACCGCCTGGGAGGACCTAGCGGTTTCCGACTCGAAGAGCGAGAGCTCCTGCCCAATTCCGGACAGCTTTCCTGAGGCACCATCCCTCGAGGACTCCAAACTCCATATCCTTGAAGGTTTCAAGGTCGACAACCCTTTTTGGCCCAAGCGCCGACCGGTGACCATCAAGCTCTTCTTGATTCTCGGGTTAGGTGCTGCCAGTCTATTGGCCATTCGTCGCCGATGGCACGAGCAGGTGCGCGTTCTCTGGCGCGAGGACAGGCTGCCCTTTCTGCTTGCATTCCTCCTCGCACTGGGCATCCTTGCCGTGACGCTCATCACATTTTCTTTCGAGCACGGGATCAACGAGAACTTCACGACGATCGGTGAATCGTTCTGGTCAATAACTGTCTATCTTTTCAGCGGCCTGGAAGGCCGTTCCCCTTATACGGAAGAAGGCCGGATCGTGGCGACCTTCGGCCTGCTTCTCGGCCCCGCTTTCTTTGCCGTGATGTCCGGCTGGTTTGCCCGCTTCTTCATTCATCGGGAGAAACGAATGCCCTACAATCTAAGAAATCACTTCCTACTCCTCAACTGGAATGCACGGGCTGCCGACGTGGTGCGTGAGATCCATCATCCGATCATCCGAGAACGGGAAGGGACCTTCGTCGTCGTCGTGCTCACCGACGACGAGTCGCTGGCACTCCGCCGCTTCAAGGAGGCAGGAAGCGGACGGGACGAAGCGTTTGAGGATTTCTTCGTTAGTGTGGGCGATCCCACCGACGAACGAGCCCTGCGCAACGCCAACGCCTCCGACACCCGATCTATCCTTATCCTCACCAATGATGAGCATGGGGACGAGCGCACCATCCGTTCGATTCTGATGCTGCGTAAAATCGCTCGCGAAGTGGACCGCCACGATCTGCATGTCGTGGCGGAGCTGTCCGACCCTGCCAACCATGCTGTCCTCGAGGAGTTGGCGAAGGACTTCCCCGGCCTTCTGGAGCCGATCGCGGGACTCCAGATCCGGACGTTCCTTCTCTCTCAGGCCGCGCTCAGCGCTGGAATCGTCGGCTTTTATTCCGAGCTCCTCAAGATCTCTCCGATCACGAACGAGATGTACACGCTGGAGTTGCCGCCCGGAGTTGTCGGCTTGACATTCCGGGACTACGCAGCGATGGTGCTCAGAACCTATCCCGACGAACCGCTGGTGCCAGTCGGCGTGCAAAGGATGATCGACGGCAGATCGCGGATGCTCACCAATCCACGACGAGGAGATCCAGGATGGATTCTTGAAGAGGGCGACCGCCTGTTAGTGATGGCCTATCTACCACCGCTTCCTGGAGCTTTGCCGATGCCCGAAGTCGTGGGGCCGTGACGCGGAGCCCTCACCCGGAAATACCTCCCCACCCTCTCCTTGTTCTCCTCGAACAGATGTTCAAGGAGCTAAAATGCCGGGCCATCTATATGACGGAACGCCATTTGACAGGGTTGACCGGGCCCGAGTAGAGTGCTACGCGTGTGGGAGAAGTCTAGAATGCGAGCCCGACTTAGCCTGCCGCTGATCGCCGCTCTCGCCCTCCTGGGCTCGGCGAACGCCGCCGGGGCGGACAGCCGTCAGGTGGGCGTTGCGGGACGGGTGGTCGGCGAAGCGTCGCCCTTGGCGGCGGCCCAGATCTACGCCTACCGGCTCGCCGATCTCTCCCTGCAAAAGGTGTTGACGGACACCCAGGGCAACTTCCTCTTCCAGAACCTTCCCACCGGGCTCTACAAGATCATCGCCCACAAGTCCGGCTTCCTGCCGGTGGTGGTGATGATCACCCGCACGACCGCCCAGGCCTATCAGTTCCTCGAGCTGCAGCTCGCCCAGCGCCAAGCCGGGCAGCCGGCGACGGAGGACGACTTCTGGGCCGTGCGCGCACGGGTGCCCGCCGACGTCCTGCGCGACATCGAGACCGCCCAGACTGAAGACACCCGGGTCGCCATGTTCACCGGCTCCGCCGCCACGATCGCCAGCAGCTTCCGGGGCGAGATGCAGGCCCTGACCGGCGTCGATCAGATCGCTGGCGGTCAACTCTCCGGAGGCGGCGTTGGCCTCACGGGGTACGTCGGCGACACCCAGGTGGACCTCAAGGGCAAGTTCATGCAGCTGAGCGCGGACCCCTTCCAGTCCGCCAGCAGCAGCCTGGGCTCGGGGACGGGACAGGCCAGCAGCCTCTCGCTCGACCTCGACCGCGGCCATGGAAGCCGGATCAACATCACCTCGTTCAACAACCGGATGACAACGCGAAGCGAGTCGGGCGGACCGTCGCCGATCGACTTCCAGCACTACCAGGTGAACTGGACGCAGGACGTGGGCGAGAGTGGCCATTCCGAGGTCTCCGCCCACTACACCGCTGAGAACAATTACCACCGGCAAGCCCCCATCGACCCGCTGGGCATCCCCGAGACGTCCCGGTCATGGCGCATCGAGGGCGCCTACACGGAGGCCTTCAGCGACACCAATACCCTGCAGGCCGGCCTGCGCTACCGCGAGCGCCAGTTCGGGACGGGCGACGATCCCAGCCGGCAGGGCAAGGCCGCCGAGCGGCAGGCCTTCTCCAGCGTCGATCTGTTCAGCCGCGGTGGCATCCGCGTCGAGCCGGCGGTGCTCATGGAGTATGGGATCTTCACCACCCTCTCCGACGGCAGCCTGGCGCTCACCCCGCAGGGAGGCATGGTGCTTCAGCTCGGCTCCGCCTGGCAGCTCGAGACCACCGCCGCCCACCGGATCTATACCGCCGCTCAGTCAACCCCCGACTTCCTCCCCACCCTCTTCGAGCAGCGCGACCTCTGCGAGCAGGGCAGCCAGGCCTGCTACCAGATGAACCTCTCGCGCAAGGACGGGGACGACAACTCCTTCACCTTCGGCGCCGTCCACCGCACGGTGGGCGACACGTTGCGGCTCTACTTCAGCGACGATTTCTTCGACCGTTTGGAGAGCCTCTATCTGGTGCGGGGTGACAAGCTTCCCGAGGTCCATGTCGGGATGCGTCACAAGATCGCGCCGAAAGTTGTCACCAAGTTGGAGTCCAGCCTCGCCTCGGGCGGCGGCGGCACCTTCTTCGCCGCCGATGGCCGCCCCTATCAGAACCAGGTCCGCTACCTGGTAGCCTCGCTCGACACCCAGTTCCTGGCCACCTCGACCGGGGTTTTCGTCGCCTTCCACCGCCTCCAGCAGCAACTCGACCCCGTGCTCGGCTCCACCGGCCCCGCCACCACCCAGATGGAGTACCAGCGCCTGCAGCTCATGGTGAGCCAGAATCTCAACGTTCTGCTCAACCTCGCCTCCGACTGGGCCGTGCAGCTCAATATGGAGCTCAGCCGCGGCGCCACTCTGGCCGGCGACCCCACCAGCGGCGACTCCCTTCGCCGGCGCATTCTCGGCGGCATCGCCGTCAAGTTCTAGTCTTTCAGCTCGAACTGTAAGCACCGGCGCCGAGCCGGCCCAAGCGGTTGAATCCAAAAAACCGGATCGTCTCCGTTTTTCTGGACCGATTGTCCGAAAAGTGTGAGAAAATCAGGGTTTACGGCGGATTCAAAATGTCGTTGGCGTGGCACAGAAAGTGCTTCATCCGGTCGTGGATCAGAGTCTTTTCTCCATGACGCGGCCTCGCAATCTTCGACTAGCGCTCTCCCTTGCGCTCGCCATGCTGGTGGTAGGCGTGGGCGGTTTGAGCGTCTACCGGAAGGTCCAGACGTTCCTGGCGCTGGGCTTCGAGGCCACTCCCCAGGCCGGCAGCGTGGCGGTGAGCTCGGTGCAGGTCCCCAAGACAGGGCTGCAGGCTGGGGACGAGATCCTCACCGTCAACGGCCATGAGGTGCCGACCCGGGATCAGCTGGTGGCCGGCCTGCGAGAGCGGCCGACGAGCGAGTTGGTCTTCATGCGGGGCGAGCAGCTCCTCCGCCTGAAGTACCACCGGCGGCCGATCCAGATCGACTCCCCGTACCTGATCTTCTGCCTGATCTCCGTCCTCTACCTGGGCGTCGGTCTCTACACGCTGCTGCGCCAGCGGGACGGTCAGGGTCTTCTCTTCTACCTCTGGTGCCTCACCTCGGCGGCACTCTACCTGCTGACGCCCACGGATCCGGCCGGCGCGGCGCGCACCGTGATCTACCTTGGCGACGAGATCGCACGCCTGCTGTTGCCGGCCTTGACGCTCCACCTCTTCCTGGTGTTCCCAACGCCGCTGGCCGCGGACTCTGTGACCGGCGCCACTCCCCGGATCCGCCGGCTGATTCCCTACTTCTATCTGCCGGCGACGGCGATGATCGCCCTGCAGCTCGACATGGTGCTCAACCACGGGCACATGGTCTTCGGCAAGGTGAATCCAGGGCGGCTGGCGGCCCTCGACAATATCGAGCTGGGCTATTTCGTCGCCCTGCAACTGGTGGCGATGGGAGTCCTTTTCTGGCGCTTCCGCCGCGGTGCGCCCTGGGAGCAGCACCGCCAGATGCAGTGGATGGCCCTGGGTGTGGCGGGCGGCTACGTGCCGTTTATCGTTCTCTACTTCGCTCCCCTCGCCCTGCGCCTCGGGCCGCCGCAGCTCCTGACCTCGATCGCCGTGATCCCCCTGGCGCTGGTGCCGCTGACCTTCGCCTACGCCATCCTGCGCTACAAGCTGTGGGACATCGAGGTCATCGTCCGCGACACGATCTCGCTGACCCTCACGCTGCTGCTGGGGATCATCGGCTTCTCGCTGGTCAACCTGGCGATCACCCACGGCGTTTCCGAGGAGCTGAGCCTCGCCCGCAACGTGCTGCTGTTCCTCTCCGGCCTGGGGATCGCCAGCTTGCTGGTGCCCACCCGCGGCGCCATCTCTTCCGCCTTGGAGCGCATCCACTACCGCGACACCTTCGGCAAGCGCAAGGCGCTGACCGGCCTCGGCCGCGAGCTGCTCCAGGAGCGCGACCTCGGGCGGCTGTGCTCGGCCCTCCTCGACCGCATTCAGGAAGCGGTGGACGTCGACACCACGAACCTCTACTTGCTCCAGGGGGATGCACTGGCGGCCATCCGAGCCGAGCCCGGGCTGCCCGGCCGCGTTTCCCTCGACGTCCTGGGAGAGGATTTCTGGACCCGGGACTTCGAGCGCCTCTCCGGCGTCTCCATGCCGGCCGAGCCGCTGCCGCCGGCGCGGCTCTTCGCGGCCGGCTACCGCTACGCCTTCCCGCTGACCGTGCGCGGCCGCGGCATCGGCATCGTCCTCGCCGGTTTCAAGCGTGACCACATGCCGCTCAACAGCGAGGACACAGACCTCATCCGCCACCTGCTCAACCAGGCGGCGCTCGCCATCGAGAACGCCCAGCTCGTGGGCCAGCTCCAGCTCCAGCTCGAAGAGGTCCGCCAGCTCCAGAGCTACACGGAGGGGATCTTCGAGTCGTCCCCGGCCGGCATCGCGGTGCTGGACGGCGAGCGCCGGTTGCAGTCGGCCAACAGCGCCTTCGCCGGCATCGTCGGCCGCGGCCGCGGGGAGATTTCCGGCCTCAGCCTGGAGGCCGTGCTGCCCGTCCAGCCGCTGCCGGCCCCGGGTGAAGGGCCGGTCGAGGCGCGGTGGAGCGACGCCCAGGGGCGCGAGCGCCACCTTCAGCTCTCGCTCGCCGCCTTCGAGCACGGCTGGCGCCAGGGGCTCTACGTGCTGGTGGTGCACGACGTTTCGGAGCGGGTGGCGATGGAAAACGCCCTGCACGAGAAGGATCGCCTGGCGGCCCTCGGCATGCTGGCGGCCGGCGTCGCCCACGAGGTCAACACGCCGATCACCGGCATCTCCAGCTACGCCCAGATGCTGCTCCAGGAGACGGCGCCGTCGGACCCGCACTACGACATCCTGAAAAAGGTGGAGCGGCAGACGTTCCGCGCCTCGCGCATCGTCAACAACCTGCTCGACCACGCCCGCAGCCGCCAGAAGGAGCGCTCGCCGGTGGCCGTGGCGCCGCTGGTCTCCGAGTGCCTGGACCTCCTCGCCGAGCGACTCAGCCAGAGCCGCATCGCGCTCCAGTGGGCGCCGCCTTCCGTTGACAGCAGCCGGCAGATCCAGGTGCTGGGCTGCGACGGCGAGCTGCAGCAGGTGTTCACCAATCTCATCGTCAACGCCGTGGACGCCATGCACGATACCGGCGGCCGGCTGGCGGTCGAGCTGACGGCGAGCGACGCACAGGTAACGTTGTGGGTGAAGGACACCGGTCCCGGCGTGCCGGCCGACAAGCTCGAAATGATCTTCCAGCCCTTCTACTCCACCAAGCTCAGCCGCGGCGGCACCGGCCTTGGACTGTCGATCAGCACCGAGATCGTCCAGCGCCACGGCGGCACCCTGCGGGTGGTGAGCCCGCCGGGAGAGGGG
>DATIOS010000527.1:0-3569 GCA_035472915.1 Thermoanaerobaculia bacterium | reverse complement strand
GATCTATCACGTCGACAGCGGCTATAAAAAATCGCCTTGGACGAGGAAATAGAGACCCTAGGGGATGGCAAGGTCCTCCTGCAAGAGAGCACCCGCCTGTCGCGGTCGGTGCTCTGGGATCTCCAGCGCGAATTCTTCCGCCGTCAGGCGGTACTCGCCTGGAGCGGGCAGCGGGTGCCGCACTACATCACCAACAATCCGGTGATCGCCGAGGCCTACGCCCGGGTCGTTCTCGGGTGGCTTCGCGATCTCGCCAACGGAAACGTCCCCGAACGGCGGGTTCACATCCTGGAGCTGGGAGCCGGCTCGGGCCGTTTCGCCTACCGCTTCCTCAAGATCCTCCAGCCGCTCCTCGGTCCCGACTCTCCCGGCGGACTGCAGATCCGCTACGTGATGACCGACTTCGTCGAAGGGAACCTCGAGTTCTGGCGAAGCCACCCCGCCTTCCAGCCCTTCGTCGAATCCGGACGCCTCGACTTCGCTCTCTTCCAGGCGGGCTCCGCGGGGGAGATCGCGCTCCGGGTCTGCGGCGAGACCCTCGCGGAAGGCTCGGGAACGCCGCTGATCGTGCTCGCCAACTACTTCTTCGACAGCATCCCGCAGGACGCCTTCGTGGTGAGCGAAGGTCAGCTCCACGAGCGTCTGGTCAGCGTCAGGTCCCTGCGTGGCGACCTGGAGCCGGGCGATCCGCAGCTCCTCGACAACGTCGAGGTGGACTTCGATCACCGGCCTGCCGAACCGGACTACTACGGAGACCCCGATCTCGACCGCATCCTGGAGGAGTACCGGCGGTCGTTGCCCGACACCGCTCTGCTCTTCCCGGCCGCGGCTCTGCAGTGCCTCCGGCACCTGGCGGCGATCTCCGGCAACCGCTTGCTGCTCTTGTCGGCGGACAAGGGGTATCACCGCGAGGAAGATCTGCTGGGGCGCAACGAGCCGGCGATCGCCATTCACGGCAGCTTCTCGCTGTCGGTGAACTACCATGCCATCGGGCGCTACGTCCTGCATCACGGCGGCCAGGTCCTCCACCCGTCGCACCTGCCCTTCAGCCTCGTCGTCTCGGCCTTCCTGCTGGGAACCACCGCGAACGCCTGGACGGAGACCCGCCAGGCCTACGACTGGGCAATCGACCGCTGGGGACCTGACGATTTCTTCAGCCTCAAGGAGAAAATCGAGCAGTCCTGCGACTCGCTCGACATCGAGCAGGTCCTCTCCTTCCTGCGCCTGAGCGGTTGGGACGATGAGATTTTGATGGCCACCTTTCCGGCTCTGTCGCAAGGTATCGAAGCGGCTCCCGAGGCCATGCGCCGGGAGGTCCGCCGAGCCCTCGCCAAAGTCTGGGATCTCTACCTGCCGATCGGCGAGGAGCGGGACGTCGCCTTCATCGTCGGAACCCTGCTCTATCAGATGGGGGATTACGCCGAGGCCCTCCTTCGGTTCCAGCGCTCATTCGAGCTCCACGGCCCCGCCGCGGCGACCTGGTACAACCTGGGTGCCTGTCACTACGGCCTGCGCCGGATGGATCTCGCGCTGAGCAACGTCGAGGCGGCCCTCGCCCAGGATCCCGCGTTCGAGCCCGCCCGCGCCCTGCGGATCGTCATCACGTCGGAGCTCGAGGCAACGGGCTAAAGTGGACGTCATCGTTCCCGTCTACGGCGCCGGCGCCGAGTTGGCCGTCTGCCTCGCCAGCCTGCGCCGCCATACCGACTTCGGAAAACACCGCCTCGTCCTGGTGATCGACGGGCCTCAGGACGCCGCCGTGGAAGAGGCGCTCGGCATCGTGCGAGAGGATGAAGCCCTCATCCTGCGCAACCCGTCCCGGCAGGGTTTCGTGTGCAGCGTCAACCGCGGGATGGCGGCTTCGGACCACGACGTGGTCCTCCTGAACAGCGACACCGAGGTGACGGCCGGCTGGCTGGACAAGCTTCAGGAGGCCGCCGACTCCGACCCCGCCATCGCCACCGTGACGCCGTTCTCCAATAACGCCACCATCGCCTCGCTCCCCCGCGGTGCCGAGGTCAACGCCCTGCCCACCGGCTGGACCGTGGACGCCTTCGCCGCCCTCGTCGAGAAGGTGTCGGCTCGCGAGCGCCCGCGACTGCCGACCGGCGTCGGCGTCTGCCTCTACATCAAAAGGAAGGCCCTGAAACTCCTGGGCCCGTTCGACGAAGCGCGCTTCGGTCACGGCTATGGCGAAGAGAGCGAATTTTGCTTCCGCGCCCTGAAGGCCGGATTCCTCAATGTACTGGACGACGCCACCTTCATCTGGCATGCCGGCCAGCGCAGCTTCGGGGCCTCGCGCACGCCCCGGGTGAAGGCCGCCCACCGCGTCATGCGCCGCCTGCATCCGGAGTATCTGCCCGCCATCGCCCGCTTCCTGCGCGAAGACCCGGTGGCCCCAGCGCGCCAGCGGGTGACGGCCGAGCTGCGGCGAATCGAAGCGAGCCGCCGGCCGGCCCTACCTGCTCGACCCGCAAATGGACCGCGCCGGGTGGTCCATCTGGTCCACGGCTGGCCGCCCTGGAATCACGCCGGCACCGAGCACTACGCCCGCCGTCTCGTCCTGCACCAGGCGGCTCGCCGGGAAGTCGGCGTCTACACCCGACTCGCCGACCCGGAGCGGGAGCTGGGCGAAGCCCTGGAAGTGATGGACGCCGGGGTCCGCGTGCGGCTGGTGGTGAACAACTTCACCCAGCGCAACCCTTTGTCGCGCAACGCGCTCCACGACCGGCGGCTGGCGGCGGACTTCAGGCGGTTCCTGGCCGAGACTCGTCCCGAGCTCATCCATGTTCACCACCTGGCCGGCCACGCCGCCACGCTGATGGCCGTGGCAGCCGAGCGCGGCGTGCCCATCCTCTTTCAAGTCCAGGACTGGTGGGCTCCCTGTGCGCGGGCCAACCTCTTTGACGCCGGCCGCCACCTGTGCTCCGGCCCCGGCCCGGCCAAGTGCGCGGCCTGCCTGCCGCTGACCGGCCTCCCCCCGGCTCCCCTTCTCAATCGCCTCCTGCACGCTGCCCGTGCGCGCCTGACGAAGCGCGAGATCCGGCGGGCGGGCGCCTTCGTCATGGGCTCGCGAGCCATTCGTGACAGCTTCCTGGCCCTCGGCTGGCTGCGGCCGGGGGACGACGTTCAAGTCATTCCCTACGGCGTCGAACGGCCGGCGGTGAATGCGGCATCGGCGCCCCGGCGATCGGGAGTCCCGAACCTTCCCCTGCGTTTCGGCTTCATCGGCTCTCTCCTGCCGCACAAGGGAGTCCACTTGGCGGTCGCCGCGTTCCGGGGGGTCGATCCCGCGCGGGCCACCCTCACCGTCTGGGGGGACCCGAGTATCTCGGCTTCCTACCGAGCCGAGCTGGAAGCACTGGCCTCGCCGGCCGTACGCTTCGCCGGCCGTTTCGCCGAGGAACGTCGCGAGGAAACCTTCGCCGGGCTGGACGTGCTGCTCATTCCCTCCCTGGGGCTGGAGTCATTCGGCTTGGTGGCGCGAGAGGCCCTGGCGGAGGGCGTGCCGGTGCTGGCCAGCCGCCGCGGTGCGCTCGCGGAGCTGTTTGAGGCCGGGCCGCCGTGCG
>DATIOS010000526.1:0-6320 GCA_035472915.1 Thermoanaerobaculia bacterium | reverse complement strand
ACGGCGCCACCGATCCCAAGCTCGGACCCGAATCCGAACCGGAAGAAAGCCTCGACGAGCTGGTGCGGCGGATTCGCCACCGCCTCAAGAGGGTCCTCCGCGGCTACGACATCCCGCTCCAGGACGCCGAGGATCTCCTTCTGGACTCCCTCCTGGAGGCTCTCCGCAAGTGGGACACCATCTACAACCGGGAGTGCTGGCTCATCGGCACGCTCCGCTTCAAGTGCTCGAATTACTGGCGGCGAATACGAAACAAGCCTTCACAGAGCATGGACCTGCCGCAGTTGGAGGAGCTCTGTCCTCCGCAGCCGCCGCCGCAGGAGAAGCGGAATGACGCGCTCGATCTGCGCCATACGCTCAGCGGCCTCGACCCGCGGCACCGGAAAGCGCTCTGGCTCCGCTTCGCCATGGGCTTCACTCACCAGGAAGTTGCGGACCGCCTCGGCTACTGTCAAACGAGTGTTCGCAAGCTCACCCAGCGGGCGATGACGCGGCTGCGGCGCGAGGCCGCGAACGGCATCCAACCGCCGGAGACCGAGCTGGACCTGGACTGAAACCTGCATGTCACCCCGCCAGGACCGGGGAACCTTTCCTGGGTGTTCTGAGCCGGTCCTCGACCAGTCCACAGACCGAAGGGAAAGATCCCATGCCCAAACCCAACACGACTCCGGGCTTCGTTCGCGCCGTCGACGACCTTCCCCAAGAGCCCGGCGAAACCCGTAGCGTTCCCCGGCTGGCGGAAACCCACCGGCTGAAGCGCCTCAGCGAAGAGATGCCGGCACAGACACAGAGCATGGAGGCCATGGGCCGGCTGGCGGGCGGCATCGCTCACGTTTTCAACAACCTGCTGACCGCCGTCTCCTTCCAGACCGAGCTGGCGATGAGCTCGCTGAACAGCGACGACCCGGCCCGCAAACATCTGCGGGAAATCGAGAAGGTCGGCCAGCAGGGAGCGGCGCTCGCCCGTCAGCTCCTCGCCTTCAGCGGCCGGCAAGTGCTGCACGACCGGGTGCTGCAGCTCAACCACCTGCTGACCGGCATGGAGGAGCGCATGCACCGCTTCCTGGGCGACGACATCGTGCTGAAGCTGGAGCTTCACCCCGAGCTCGACCGCGTATCGCTCGACGCCGAGCAGTTCGAGCAGGTGGTCACGAACCTCATTTCAAACGCCCGCGATGCGATGTCGGACGGCGGACGAGTGACGCTGGAGACGCAAAATGTGGACGTGCAGGCCGGCAATCTCACCCATCCGCTGCGGGCGACTCCCGGCCGCTGGGTACTGCTCAAGGTGAGCGACACGGGACCGGGCATGCTGGAGGACGTTCGCCGCCACGCCTTCGAGCCTTTCTTCACCACCAAGGGCGCGATGGAAATCACCGGGTTGGGGCTCTCGACCGCCTATGGCGTGGTCAGCCAAAGCGGCGGCCACATCCTCGCCGACAGCGAGCCGGGCGGCGGCTCCCGCTTCCTCATCTTCCTGCCCAGCGCCGAGGAGGCGTCCGTCCGCGATGGCGGCGGAGCGACGACCCCAGCCCGCGAGTGGGAAACCCTGCTGATCGTCGAGGACGAGGAAAACGTGCGCAAGCCCCTGATGCAGATCCTGGCCGCCCGCGGCTACAACGTCCTCGAGGCGCGCCACGGAGCCGAGGCCATCCGCGTCAGCCAGAGCTACCCCGGCCCCATCCACTTGATGGTGACGGACATCCTGATGGACGGCATGAGCGGCGTCGAGCTCGCCGAGCGCCTCGCCTTCAAGCGTCCCGAAATGCGGGTGCTCTTTGCCACCGGCTACCCCGCCGGCCTCGCCGAGAACGCCAGCCTGGGCCGCGAGAACGCGCCGCTGCTCAAGAAACCCTTCAGCGGCCGCGAGCTGGCGCAGAAGGTGAGGGAGGTTCTGGAGGGCGGTGACTAGGGCGATTAGGTCCAGGGCGGGTCGAGCCCCCACCCCTGCCGTCCAGACCCGCCCCTACGCTAAGCGAGGCGGGTCAGGGATTCAGCGCCGTCTCCTCCAGCGCGCCCCAATACAACGCGTTCCACAGCAGCTTGAAGGTGCGATGCGGCTGCGCCCGGTGCTGCGGGTGGAAGCCGATGAGCACGACCTTCCCCTTGCCTACGCCGTACTCCACGACCGCCGCCTTGCGCGTCAGCTTCTCGGCTCCTTTGACGTAGCCGCCGACGAGGATGTCCGCGGCGTTCTCCGGATACGTTGCCACGACACGCCGTTGGAAGCGGGCGTCCGGCACCCGGGTCTCGAAGGCGGGCGAGTCGGCGAAGAAGGCGACCTCGTCGGCGTTCATTCCCCAGCTCAAGGGATGGGTGGTGTCCATCTGAATGCGGAGCATCGAGCCGGGAGCGTGGAACTGCTCCTCGGTCACCTTTTCCAGGACGTTCTTCACCGGCAGCTCCAGCAGGTTGATGACATAGGCTGAAGATTGGTCCAGGGCCACCAGGGTGCCGCCGTCCTGCACCCACTTCTTCAGCTTCTCGGCACCCGCCGTGCCGAGGCCGCCCGCGTAAGGCGCCGGCATGGAGGAGGCGGACGCTCCCTTCTCGATGACCCCCGCCTCCACGGAAGGCAGCAGGATGACGTCCACCTTTCCCTGGTAGGCGCCGGTTTTCATCTGCTCGTTGTCGAGGTTCTGGAAGGCGAAGCCGTAGCGCTCCAGCAGGAATCGCGTCCACCCTTCGTCGAGGTTGGCGACCCAGGGCTTGTAGAGGCCGGCGCGGATGGGCTTCACCCGGAAAGCCGGCCCGGCCGGTGCGCGGTCGAGCGGCACAACGGGAAGGTGCAGCTCGCGCGACAGGCGAGTCAGGCTCTCCGGGGACGCCTCGGCCGACGGCAGGTAGAGGTCACCGGCCTCGCCGACTCCAGCGGCAGCCGGCTGCTTCAGCCAGTAGACCTTCTTCCCTTCGGCCAGCAGTCGGTTCTGGGCGGTGATGGCGGAGTCGGCCCGGTGGGAGATGAGGTAGCCGCCGTTTCCTTTCGTCACCTCGCCCCCCGGCCAGACGGGGGCGGTAACCGCCGACGCTCCGGCCGAAGCGGGGACGGGAGCTCCGGCCTCGGTCACCTCGACGCCGAAGGAGAGGGGAAGGGACCACGCCGTGACGTCGTAGGGAGGGAAGACCGGGCCGCCCGGATAAGGGATCACCTCCGGATAGCGCTGGGGCCGCAGCATGGTGAGGAGGAACTGGCGGTAGGGCTGGGCGGCGGGAATGACGTATGTTCCCTCTGGATAGGCCGAGCGGCCGACGGTGAACGCCGAGCCGGCCCGCTCCACCCGCACTCCGTGGCGGATCAAAAGCTCCACCAGCAGGGCCGCCGAGACCGGATCGCGCTGGTCCGCCGGCACCAGGAAAGCGTAGGGCGCCTCGCGGGAGCCGCGGTCGATGGCTTCGCGGGCCATGCGATAGATATTGAAGAGGAAGTCCTCGCGGTAGCGGGCGCCGGTCTCGAGGAAGCTGCGGGTGGTCACCAGCTCGTAGTCGACGATGTCGCGCAGCCGCCACCAGCCCCCCGGCCAGGGGGAGGGGAAGTTCGACTGCCGCTTGTACTCCGGCAGTCCCTTGACGCCGCCCTGCAGCTCCCCCGGCTCGACGTAGATCGGCGTCGCGATTCGGGCGCTGGCGATCTCGGTGAGCAGGCCGGTGACGTTCTTCCACCACGCCGTGTTGCGCGTCCCTCCGGGCCAGTAGCTGTCGAAGATCATGCTGCTCCCCACCCCGAGCTTTCCCGCTTCTTCCAGGCGGACGCTCATGCCGGTGCCCAGGAGGTCCGCCTGGCGAAAGATGAGCGAGTGAACGTCCGGCGCGAGAGGATCGGCCTGGGGCGGCACGAACATGCGCGGCCCCACGGAGCCCATCTGGTGCTCGTCGAGGAAAATCTGCGGGTACCAGCGGTGGTAGAGGAGGTCGTTGACCGCCTGCGACTCCTTCTGGCTCAGCATGTAGAAGTCGCGGTTGTTGTCGTGCCCGGTGTAAACATGGTAGAGCCAGGGCATTGGCCCGCCCTCATACGGCGTGCCCAGCCACTTGTCGTACCAGTCGACCACCATCACCTGGCCGTCGGGGTTGATCGACGGCATGAGCAGGAAGATGGCGTCGTCGAGCCAAGAGAGCACCGCCGGGTCCTGCGTGGTCGCCATGTCGTGAACGAACTCCATGGCCATCTGGGTCGAGCCCACTTCGGAGGAGTGGATAGAGCAGGTGACGAGGGCGATCGTCTTCCCCTCCTTCGCCAGGGCGCGCGCCTCGGCTTCCGAGAGTCCGTCGGGATTGGCCAGCCGGCGGGCGATCTCCCGGTAGCGGTCGAGGTGCTTCTGGTTCTCCTCCGAGGTGATCACCACCACCGGCATGTCGTTGCCCTGCGTCGTCTTGCCCGCCGACTCGATGGAGATGCGGCCGGAGGCCGCGTCCACCCGCCGCAGGTACTCGACGACCTTCGGCCAGGGAGCGAGCTTGCGGTCAGCTCCCACGGCGTGGCCGAGGAAGCTCTCCGGCGTGGGAATGGCATTGTCTGCGGCAGGGGCGGTAGCGGCCACGACCGGCACGGCCAGGCACAGCACGACCAGAAACAGCAGGATTCGGCGCATCGGCTCTCCTTTACCCGGGATGTCCAACGGCCGGGATCTTTTCACGCAATCTTCGGCTTGTGGGCATGGCAGGCGGCTTGCTTCTGTTATAACGCGTTGGAACCTACGGGCCTTTTCTCCATTTCAAGGAATCAAGATGCGCTCGATCGTACGCAAAGCCCTTCTTCTCTTTCCCCTGGCTCTTCTGGTCGCGGGCCCGTGGTCTTCCGCGGTCTCCGCCCAGCCACAGGGCGACGAGGAGTTTCAATACAGCTGGCAGCTCGGCAATATCGTCGGCACACTGGCCGGGCTGTTCCTACCCAACCGGGGCGAGGGGCACCTCACCTTCAAGCAGGACGGCAACGGTCACCTCCGTAGCGAGCTGACCATCACCTCGTCCATCGCCAAGCAGAGTGAGTACTTCCGCTATGGCTCCGAGGTCGACTCTCACACCCTGCAGCCCATCCGCGCCTGGAGCGCGTACTCCTGGCGGGGCGAAACCAAGTCGAAGAGCGATGACATCACCGCCAGCGGCGTGCTCGATATCGCCTCAGGGATCTATGCCATCCGGCGCAACCCGCCACAGAAGACGCCGCGGATGGAGATCTGGTCGGACGGCAAGATCTATCCCGTCATCGTCATCCCCCAGGGAATCGAGCGGCGGACTGTCGATGGTAAGAAGGTCCAGGCCCTGAAGTTCTCGATCCGGGGCATCGACGTGCCGGACCGCGAACGCTGGAAGGGGCACCTGGACCTTTGGCTGGCCCGCGACGATGCCGCGACGCCGGTGGAGATTCTCATCTCGCGGAACCTCGCGGACGTGCGCATGGAGCTGAAGTCGCTCAAGTGAAGAGGCAGGGGAACGCAGGAAAACGGCAGTCATTCTTTCTCAGGAGGAGATCATGAAGCACGCAAAGTACGGCTGGACCTTCGTGGCGGCGGGGCTTCTCATTCTCGCGGCCTGCAGCAGTCCCAAAATGGAGAAGGCGACGACCACCGACCAAGCGAAGGAAAAGATGGAAAGTCCAGCGGCGACCAAGCCCGCGGCTGCGAAGGCGACCACGACGGCGGCGGTGTCCGCGCCGGCGGCGGCTCCAGCAGCGACCGCGCCGTCAACCGCATCGGCGAAGCTGCAGGGCGATCCCGCCAACACGGCGTTTTCCGGCACGGTCACTTTCTCGCCCGCGCCCGGTGGCGGCGTCCACGTCGTGGCGGACGTCAAGGGCGTCCCGCCGGGAAAGCACGGCCTTCATCTTCACGCCAACGGCGAATGCGTGCACGGCGACGAAGCGGGCAAGCACTTCTCTTCCGCCGGCGGCCACTTCAACCCGGCGAATGCGCCGCATGCCTGCCCGCCCACCGATCCTCGCCATGCGGGCGACTTCGGCAACATCGACGTGGACGCCAGCGGCAACGGCCACCTGGACCTGATCTCCAAGGACATCTCCGTCGCCGGTGGCGCCAGCTCCGTGGTGGGCAAGGCCGTGATCCTTCACGCCGGCGCCGACGACTGCACCACGCAGCCCACCGGCAACTCCGGCGACCGGCTGGCCTGCGGCGTGATTCACTAGCCCCTCATCACCCCAACCCTCTTCTCCCGCGTCTCAGAGCTCCCCCGCCCAAAACCCTCACCCCCTAACCCCCTCTCCCGCCCCGGGAGAGGGGGAAGGCATGCGAGGCCGTTTCGTGTTGCCCTCCCTCTTCTCCCGGTGAGGGGGGTTGGGAGGGGGCGGGAGAAGAGGGCCGGGGTGA
>DATIOS010000525.1:0-3160 GCA_035472915.1 Thermoanaerobaculia bacterium | reverse complement strand
GCTGATCTACGACATGGACTCCAACGGCCACTTCAGCGTCGGCTTCGAAGGCCTCCGGCTCGACAGCGCCTGCGCGCCGAACCACACCGTGCCGTAGGGCGAACGTTCCTTCGCGAGCACCCCCGGGGGCCGGTGGGATCCTTCCAGGCCCCCGGCTTTTCATTCGCGCCTTTATGGTTTAAGATATTGCATTATATCTATGTCTTCCGCGTTCCGGCGGGGGACGAACCAGGAAAGGAGCTGCGAGATGAAGTGCTACGCGTGGAAAGGTCTGTTACTCGTCGGAGCGCTCTCATGCCTGCTGGCCTTCGCCGTTCCGGCGGGGGCCGCCATCTGCAACATCGACGTCACACCCGCCGCGACGCTGTTGCTGCCCTATTTCGAGGTGGATCTCGGCAACCTCAGCGGGATGACCACCCTGATGTCGATCAACAACTCCTCGGCCAACGCGGTGTTGGCTCACCTCATCATTTGGACCGACCTGTCGGTCCCTGTGATCGACATCAACATCTACCTCACGGGCTATGACATCCAGACCCTCAACCTCCGTGACATCCTGGTCAACGGGAACCTGCCGCAGACGGCCTCCACCGGGCAGGATCCCTTCGACACGATCAGCCCCAAGGGACCCAAGTCGATGGACTCCAACTTCCCGAGCTGCAGCGGCCAGTTGCCGCCGCCGCCGCTGCCGGCGAGCTTCATCCAGCATCTTCAGCTCTCGCTCACCGGCAAGGCCTCGCCGCTGTTCGGCGGCCTGTGCTCCGGCCGCAACCTGGGTGACAACGTCGCTCGCGGCTACATCACGGTCGACACGGTGAACAACTGCACCCTCCGTCTGCCGAGCGATCCAGGCTATTTCTCCAGCGACATCACCTTCCAGAACGTGCTCTGGGGTGACTACGTCTACCAGAACGTCGGTCAGGGCTCCGCCACCGGCGGTGCGTTGGTCCACGTCGAGGCGTCCCTCACCAACCCCGCGACCACGACCGCGGGCCGGTACACCTTCTACGGCCGGTACAACGGTTGGAACGCGAGCGACCATCGCGAGCCGCTCGCCACGACCTTCGGCGGCCGGTACTTCAATGGCGGCGGGTTCGGCGGCAACACGAGCTTCGTCGTCTGGCGCGACTCGAAGACCAGCCAGAACGCCTTCACCTGCCCGGCGATATCGGGCCGTCCGAGCTGGTTCCCGCTGGGTGTGGAAGGCATTGATATCTTCGACGAGCAGGAGCACGTGAGCGTGCCGCTGACCTCCCCCTTCTCACCGCAGCCGCCAGGGCCGGCGATCGTTCCCTTCCCAGCGGAGGCGCAGCGCACGAAGATCAACGGTCCCGACCTCCCGGTGCCGTTCAGCTTCGGCTGGATTTTCCTCGACCTCAACACCACGGTCGTCGGCAACCCGAACCCGCCGTTCGATCCGGCCGCGGCTCAGGCCTGGATGATCTACGACATGGACGCCAACGGCCTGTTCAGCGTCGGCTTCGAAGGCCTGCGTCTCGACAGCGCCTGCGCGCCGAACCACACCGTGCCGTAGGAGCTTGGAGCTCAGTCGTAGATGCCGTCCGCATACCAGACGCCGGTCGCGCGCTCGCGATAGATGCGATAGAGCCCGCGGCCGGCGAGCTCCACGTCCCAGTAGTCGCGGCCGGTGGGATCCTCGGCCCACCAGTCCTCTTCGAGCCCCCAGGGGCCGGAGGCCACCTTCACCTCGCCGTCGACCTGCGGGCGTTTCGCCGCCTCGGCGCTGGCGGGAGTGCGGATCTCCAGGGGCGCCAGGCAGGCGGAGTCCGTTGGGCCGGCGCCGCCGGTGATCACTTCAATCTCCATGGGCGGCCGCAACACCCGCACGGCGAGCAGGCCGCGTCCGGCCCGTGGCGCGCGGCGCACCTCCGGCGGCGGCGGCGGGGTGAAATCCACCAGGGTGAAACGCTCCGGGCAGTGGCCGTCCACCGGCCGCGGCGAGCCCACGCGCTCGGGACCCAGGAGGGCGAAGAGGCGGGCGAGCGTGGTGGCCAGCTTGTCGGGCGAGAGGGCCGCCGGACCGTAGAGGGAGAGCTGGGCCTCGCGCGGGCGATCGGGATGGGCGGCGAAAGAGAAACCGGCCACCGGCGCCCCGGGTGGCCGGGCCTCGAGCTCCAGGCGGACGAGGGTGAGCAGGGTCTTGACGTCGCGGGTGGGCGCCGGCAGATCGATGGCCCGCGCCTGGTGGCCGTCCGGTTCCAGGCGCAGCGAGAGCTCCAGGCGGACGCAGGCGAACCCCCGCGACTCCAGGCGCTGGCAGAGGCGGTCGAGGGCCGCCCGGCCCACGAAGAGGAACGGCTCCAGGGCGACGAGCGGCCATTCCAGGTTCATTCCCTCGTGGAAGGCCGGCGGCGGCTCGCGGGGAATCAAGGGGCGTGGATCGATGCCGCGGGCGGTGGCGTGGAGCTCGCGGCCGGTGCGGCCCAGACGGCTCGCCACCCGCGCGGCGGGAAGCTTTGCGAAGTCGCCCACCGAGCGCACGCCCCAGCGCTCCAGCGTGCCCGCTACATCCACCTCGGGGGCGAGGCGCTGGAGGGGGAGCGGCGCCAGGAAGGCCGCCTCCTCGCCCGTGGGCACCCTCACCGGCGGATCGGGAAGGCTGGCGGCGATCCGCGCCGCAAGCTTGCTGGTGGCGATGCCCACCCGCGCCGGCAGGCTCGCCGCATCGGCGGCAGCCATCAGGGAACGCCCCAGATCGAGCTCCGGCGTGGTGCCCGGGTAGTGGCGCTCCAGCCCGTCGAGATCCAGATAGGCGGTGCCTTCGCCGGCATCCTCCACGCGCGGTGAGAACGCCTCGGCCACCTCCAGGAGCGCCTCCTGGGCGGCCCGCTCGCACTCCCCGTCCCGCGGGCGGGCCACCAGCTTGGGGCAGAGGGCCCGGGCCTGGGGGAGGGAAAGCCCGGGCCGCACGCCGGCGGCGCGGGCGATGCGGGTGGCGGCCACCACCCGGGCGGCGTTGCCGTTGCCCTCCACCACCACCAGCGCTTCCCGCGCCAGCTCCGGCTCGCTGCGCAGCCGGGCGGCCAGGGGGAAGAGGGGAAGGAGGAGACAGGCTGTGCGAGGTGAGCCCATGCCTCACCGGGTCGGCCATGACGCCGACGCGGATCGTCTTGCCGGAAACGCCGCGCCCCGAGCCGCC
>DATIOS010000524.1:0-17805 GCA_035472915.1 Thermoanaerobaculia bacterium | reverse complement strand
GTGGGAGCGCGGCTGGTGATCGCCCGTCCCGGCGGGCACCAGGACGGAGCTTATTTGACGGGCCTGATCGCCGATCAAGGGATCACCACGATCCACTTCGTCCCCTCGATGCTCCAAGTCTTCCTGGAGTCGCCGGGGCTCGACCGCTGCGCCTCACTCAAGCGCGTGATCGCCAGCGGCGAGGCGCTGCCGGCCGACCTCGAGCGCCGGTTCTTCGAGCGGCTGGGCTGGAGCGGCGCCGGTCTCTACAACCTCTACGGTCCCACGGAGGCCGCGGTGGACGTGACTGTGTGGTCCTGCGAGCGGCAGGGGCGCCGGACCTCCGTGTCCATCGGGCGCCCCATCGCCAACACCCGCATCCACCTGCTGGACCGCAGCCTGGCTCCGACACCCCTGGGCGTGCCCGGGGAGCTGCACATCGGCGGCGTGCAGGTGGGGCGCGGCTATCTCAACCGGCCGGGGTTGACGGCCGAGAGGTTCATCCCCGATCCGTTCGGCGAGGAGCCGGGAGCGCGGCTCTACAAGACCGGGGACCTGGCGCGTCATCTTGCGGACGGCGCCATCGAGTTCCTGGGCCGTATCGACCATCAGGTCAAGATCCGTGGTTTCCGTATCGAGCTAGGGGAGATCGAGGCCGCGCTGGCCGCGCACCCCGGCGTGCGCGAGGCGGTGGTGGTGGCTCGCGAAGGGGCCGCCGGCCGGGTTCTGGGCGACTGGCGTCTGGTGGCCTACGTGGTGCCGGTGCAGGATAGCGCCGTGGACCTTGCGGGGGTGCGGAAGCACCTCGGCGAGTCGCTCCCCGAGTACATGCTGCCCACCGCGCTGGTGGTGCTGGAGGCGATGCCGCTCAATCCGAGCGGCAAGGTGGAGCGCAAGGCGCTGCCCCGCGAAGAGGAGACGCAACGGACGGGCGAGCTCGTGGCGCCGCGCAACGCCCTCGAGGAGTTTCTCGCCGGGCTGTGGCGGGAGAGCCTCAAAGTGGAGGTCTTGGGAGTCGAAGACGACTTCTTCGCCCTGGGCGGCAACTCGATCACCGGCGCGGTGCTGATCAACCGTCTGCAGGAGGCGCTGGGGGAGATCGTGCACGTGGTGGTGCTCTTCGACGCTCCCACGGTGGCGAAGATGGCGGCCCACCTCGCCCGCGAGCACCCGGGAGCGGTGGCGCGCCTGTTCGGTCCCCAGCCCGGCCTCGCCGGGGAGGGCCAGGAAGCCGGCCGGCGGGTCGGTTCGCAGGAGATTGCCCGCTTCCGCGAGCTGATCGTGCCGGCCCTGCCGATGCCCGCGCTGGCGCGGAAGAACCCGCCGGCAGTGTTCGTCCTGTCGCCGCCGCGCTCGGGCTCGACGCTGCTGCGGGTCATGCTGGGCGGCCACCCGCAGCTCTTCGCGCCGCCGGAGCTGGAGCTGCTGGGCTTTGCCACTCTCGCCGAGCGGCGGGCGGCGTTCCCCGGTCGCGACAGCTTCTGGCTGGAGGGAGCGATCCGCGCCGTGATGGAGATCCGCGGCTGCGGCCCCGAGGAGGCCCGCGAGATCCTCGACGAGTGTGAGCGAAAGGGCCTGACGACTGCCGGCTTCTACGGCCGGCTGCAGGAGTGGCTGGGCGAGCACCGGCTGGTGGACAAGACGCCGTCCTATGCCCTCGACCCGGCGGTGCTGCAGCGGGCCGAGGCGATCTTCGCGGAGCCGTTCTACATCCATCTGATCCGTCACCCGTACGGGATGATCCACTCCTTCGAGGAGGCGAAGCTCGACCAGCTCTTCTTCCGGCGCGAGCACTCCTTTGCGCGGCGGGAGCTGGCGGAGCTGATCTGGATGGTGAGCCACCAGAACGTGGCGGAGTTCCTCGCGACAGTACCGGCGCGGCGCCAGCACTGGGTGCGCTACGAGGATCTGGTGGCCGACCCGGAGGGGGTGTTGCGGGGCCTGTGCACTGCCATGGGGATCGAGTTCCACCCGGATATGGCGGAGCCGTACAAGGAGAAGTCGGCGCGTATGACCGACGGCCTGCACGCCGAGTCGCGGATGCTGGGGGACGTGAAGTTCCACCAGCACTCGGGGGTGAGCCGCGAGGCGGCGGAGCGCTGGCGTGAGGCCTATAGGGAAGACTTCCTGGGCGAGAGTACCTGGGAGCTGGCGTCCCGGCTCGGTTACCCTCCGCCGCGCCAGGTGCCGCCGCTGGTGCCCGTGCCGCGCGGGGCGGACCTCCCGCTCTCCTTCGGCCAGCAGCGCCTCTGGTTCCTTGACCAGCTCGATCCCGAGAGCCCCGCCTACAACATCTCCTCCGCCGTGCGGCTCGTGGGGCACCTCGACCTGCCGGCCCTCGCCGCCACTCTCGACGAGGTGGCGCGCCGCCACGAGATCCTGCGCACGACCTTCGCCGCGACCGGCCGTGAACCGGTGCAGGTGATCCATCCTCCCGGCTCCTTCGCGCTGGCCCTGGCGGACCTGAGCGGTCTGCCCGCGGCAGGGCGTGAGGCCGAGGCGCGGGAGCTGGCCCTCGCGGATCTCCGGCGGCCTTTCGACCTCGCGCGCGGCCCGCTGGCGAGGGCGACCTTGGTGCGCATGGCGGAGCGGGAGCACGTCCTGCTCTTCGCCATGCACCATGTGGTCAGCGACGGCTGGTCGCTGGGAGTGCTGGTCCGCGAGGTCGGGGTCCTCTACCCAGCCTTCGCCGCCGGCCAGGCCTCGCCGCTGACCGAGTTGCCGATCCAATACGCCGACTACGCCGCGTGGCAGCGGAGCTGGCTGCAAGGCGAGGTGCTGGAGGAGCAGGTCGAGTACTGGCGCCAGTGCCTCGCCGGAGCGCCCACGCTGCTGCGCCTGCCCACCGATCGACCGCGGCCGGCGGTACAGCGTTTCCAGGGCGCCCGTGTCGACGCCTGGATTTCTCAGGAGTCCGCGACGGACCTCCAGCAAGCCGGGCAGCGCCACGGGGCCACTCTGTTCATGTCCCTTCTCGCCGTCTTCGCCGTTCTGTTGCAGCGCCACAGCAACGAGGACGACATCATCGTGGGTAGCCCCTCGGCCAACCGCGACCGGTCCGAGCTCGAGGGGCTGATCGGCTTCTTCGTCAACACCCTGGTGCTGCGCGTGGAGCTGGCGGACTCCCCCGCGGTCGCGGACCTGCTGGCAGAGGTGCGCCGCGTGGCTCTCGGCGCCTATGCTCACCAGAACCTGCCGTTCGAGAAGCTCGTCGAGGAGCTGCGCCCAGAGCGCAGCCTCTCCCATTCCCCCCTGTTCCAGGTGATGCTGGTGCTGCAGAACGCAGCCGGCGAGAATGGAGATCTGGAGCTGCCGGAGCTGACTTTGCGGACCGAGGAGAGGCCGCACGAGATCTCCAAGTTCGACCTGACGCTGACGGTCACCCAGACCGCTCGGGGCCTGCTCTGCCAGTGGCGCTACAACACCGAGCTGTTCGACGAGACCACCGTGGCTCGCCAGGCGGAGCACTTTGAGAACCTGGTGAAGGCCTTCGCCGCGGGTCCCGGCCGGCGCATTATCGACTTGCCGCTGCTCGGCGACGCGGAGACCCGGCAGCTCGTCGTGGAGTGGAGCCAAGGCGAGAGGACAGATCTTGCCACCCGCTGCCTGCACGAGATGGTCGAGGAGCAGGCCGCGCTGCGCCCCGACTCCGCGGCGGTGGCGTGGGAGGGCGGCGAGCTCTCCTACGCCGAGCTCGATCGCCGGGCCCACCGGCTGGCCCGCCGTCTGCGGCGGCTGGGGGTGGGGCCGGCGATGATCGTCGGTCTGTGCGCAGAGCGCTCGCCGGAATCGATCATTGGGCTCCTCGCGGTGCTCAAGGCCGGCGGCGCCTATTTTCCCCTAGATCCGACCTATCCGCCGGAGCGCCTGGCCTGGCTGCTCGCCGACTCCGGCGTGCCGGTGCTGCTGACCCAGAGAGAGCTCCTGGCGGGCCTGCCGCCCCATGGCGCCACCACGGTCCTGCTGGAAGACGTTTTGGAAGACGAGGCCGGGGAAGGTCTGCCGCCGCTCTCAGGGCCGGAGAACCTGGCCTACGTGATCTACACCTCGGGCTCGACGGGGACGCCGAAGGGAGTTCTGGTGTCCCACCGCGGCCTGGATAATCTGGCGGAGGCTCAGGGCCGCCTGTTCGAGGTGGGATTTGAGAGCCGCGTCCTGCAGTACGCCTCGATGAGCTTCGACGCCTCGGTCTCTGAAATCGCCATGGCGTTCCGGGCCGGAGCGGCGCTGGTTCTGGCTTCGCGAGGTTCTCTGGTGGGGCCTGAGCTGATCGATCTGTTGCGCGAGCAGCGGATCACGATCGTGACGCTGCCGCCGACCGTCCTGGCCGCGTTGCCGGTAGCGGACCTGCCAGCCTTGCGCACCCTGGTGGTGGCGGGCGAGGCCTGTCCCATCGACCTCGCCCGGCGCTGGGCCGCCGGCCGTCGGCTGGTCAACGCCTACGGCCCCACCGAGACCACCGTCTGCGCTACAGCCTGGGTCTACGATGGTGGCGAGCGTCTGCTCGCCGGGCGTCCCATCCAGAACATGGAGGTCTTGGTCCAAGACCCGGCGGGTCTGCCGACGCCGGCAGGCGTGTCCGGAGAGCTGCTGGTGGGCGGCGTCGGCCTCGCTCGTGGTTATCGCGGCCGGCCGGATCTGACGGCGGAACGGTTCGTACCCCATCCCTTCGCCACGACTCCGGGCGAGCGGCTCTATCGCACCGGCGACCTCGTCCGTTTCACGGCGGCAGGCGATCTCGATTTCATGGGGCGCATCGACCATCAGGTCAAGATCCGTGGCGTCCGGATCGAGCTGGGCGAGGTGGAATCGGTCCTGCTGGCGCAGCCTGGAGTCCGGGAGGCTGTCGTTGTCGCCCGCCAGGACGGCTCCGGTCCGGCGCGGCTGGTGGCGTACGCCGTGCCTGTTGAAGGCCTGGAGCTGGATGGCGCCGCGCTGCGCGCCGCCCTCGCCGCCGTGCTGCCCGAGGCGCTGGTGCCGTCGGCGGTGGTGGTGCTCCCGGCGCTGCCGCTCACTCCCAACGGGAAGGTGGACCGCAAGGCGCTGCCGGCGCCCGAGAGGACGGGAGCCTCGAAGGACGCCGTGGCGCCGCGGACGGAGCTGGAGCGGTTCCTCGCCGGGCTTTGGCAGGAAGCGCTGGGCGTCGCGAGCGTCGGGATCCACGACGACTTCTTCGCTCTGGGCGGCAACTCGATCACCGGCGCCATGTTCGTCAACCGTCTGCAGGGGGAGCTGGGCGAGATCGTCCACGTGGTGGTGATGTTCGACGCTCCTACGGTGGCCAGGCTGGCCGCCTACCTGACGGAGAACTATCCCGAGGCGGTGGCGCGGCTTTTCGGCGTGGAGGTTCTCGGAGAGCGGCGGGCCGAGGCTTGGCTCGCGCGGATCGACGAGGCCCGGGTCGAGGCCTTCCGCGCCCTCATCCCGCCGATCTTGCCAATACCGTCGGGAGAGGAGGTGGTGGTCAAGAGCTCGCCGGCGGCCTTCATCCTGTCGCCGCCCCGCTCCGGCTCGACCCTGCTGCGCGTGATGCTGGCCGGCAACCCGCGCCTCTTCGCGCCGCCCGAGTTGGAGCTGCTGTCGTTCCACACTCTGGCCGAGCGCCGGGAGGCCTTCCCGGGCCGCAACAGCTTCTGGCTGGAGGGGGTCACGCGAGCGGTGATGGAGATCCGCGGCTGCTCCGCCGAGGAAGCCGAAGCGCTGCTCGCCGGGCTGGAGAGCCGGGGAGTGACCACCAGCGAGCTCTACCGCCTGATGCAGGAGTGGATCGGCGGCCGCATGCTGGTGGACAAGACCCCCTCCTATGCGCTGGACCCCGGAGTCCTGCGGCGGGCCGAGGAGCTGTTCGAGAGCGCGCGCTACATCCATCTGCTACGCCACCCCTACGGCATGATCCGCTCCTTCGAGGAGGCGAAGCTGGAGCAGGTCTTCTTCCGTCATCCTCACTCGCTGCCGCGCCGCGAGCTGGCCGAGCTGATCTGGCTGGTGAGCCAGCGCAACATCCTCGACTTCCTCGCCACGGTGCCGGAGGAGCGGCAGCGCCGGGTGCGCTTCGAAGACCTGCTGGCCGAGCCGGAGGCCGAGCTGCGCAAGCTCTGCGACTTCCTGGAGGTCCCCTACCACCCGGACATGGCGGAGCCGTACAAGGAGAAGTCGGCCCGCATGACCGACGGCATCCACTCCTGGTCGCGAATGCTGGGAGACGTCAAGTTCCACCAGCACCGCGGCATCGACCGCTCGACAGCGGAGAGATGGCGGCAGGAGACCCGTGAAGACTTTCTCGGCGAAGTCACCTGGGAGATGGCAGAGCGGCTCGGCTGGACGACGGGGCGCGAGCTCCAGGCCCCGCCGATCGTGCGCCGGCCGCGCGAGGGGAATCCACCCCTGTCGTTCGGCCAGCAGCGGCTGTGGTTCCTCAGCCGTCTGGAGCCGGAGAGCTCCGCCTACAACATCGCCGTGTCCGTGCGCCTGCTGGGGCACCTCGATCCTGGGGCCCTGGAGGGCGCCCTGAACGAGATCGTCCGGCGCCACGAGGCGCTGCGCACGACCTTCGGCACGGAGGGCGGGGAGCCGGTCCAGGAGATCCACCCCTGGCGCACCTGCCGGCTGCCGCTCGTCGACCTCGCGGGCCTGCCGGAGGAGGTGCGGCAGGCCGCGGCGCGGCGGCTGGCGCGGGAAGAGATGCGCCGCCCGTTCGATCTCGGGCGCGGGCGCGGGCCGCTGCTGTGCACCGTCCTGCTGCGGCTGGACGAGGCGGAGCACGCGATCCTGCTGACCATGCACCACATCGTCTCGGACGGCTGGTCGCTCGGCGTGCTGGTCCACGAGCTGGCGGCTCTCTATCCGAGCCTCGCGGCGGGGAGGCCCTCGCCGCTGCCGGAGCTGCCCATCCAGTACGCCGACTTCGCCCTCTGGCAGCGCGAGTGGCTGCGCGGCGAGATCCTGGAGGAGAAGGTCGCCCACTGGCGGCAGCGGCTGGCGGGGGCTCCCACGCTGCTGGAGCTGCCGACCGACCGGCCGCGGCCGGCCGTGCAGCGCTTCCGCGGCGGCCGCCAGCGGAGCGTCGCGGGCGGGGAGCTGATGAGGAGCCTGCGGGAGTTGGGGCAGCGGCGGGGCGCCACGCTCTTCATGGAGCTGCTCGCCGCCTTCAACGCGCTGTTGCGGCGCTACACGAACCAGGACGACGTGACCGTCGGCTCGCCCATCGCCGGCCGCGGGCGCTCGGAGACGGAGGGGCTCATCGGGCTCTTCCTCAACACCCTCGTGCTGCGCGTCGGCGTGGCCGGCGACCTCCGCTTCGGCGCGCTCCTCGACCGCGCCCGCGAGGCGGCCCTGGACGCCTACGCCCACCAGGATCTGCCGTTCGAGGAGCTGGTCGACGAGCTGGCACTGCCGCGCAACCTCTCCCACACGCCGCTGTTCCAAGTGCAGCTCGTGCTCCAGAACACGCCCGTGGAGCGGATCGAGCTCCCCGGCCTCGAGCTGGTGACCCTGGGCGGCGTCGAGGGGAACACGGCCAAGTTCGACCTCTCGCTGAGCTTCGCCGAGGCCGGCGAGGGGCTCTCCGGCAACTGGATGTACAACCGCGATCTGTTCGACGCCACGACCGTGGCGAGAATGGCCGGCCACTTCCAGCGCCTGCTGGAGGGGCTCGCCAACGATCCGGAGCGGCGCCTGTCCGAGCTGCCGCTGCTCTCGACCGCGGAGAGCCGGCAGCTCGTGGAGTGGAACGCGACAGCGGCGGACTACCCTCGCGACCGCTGCCTGCACGAATGGATCTCCGCTCAGGCGGCGAGGACTCCGGAGGTTGTGGCCGTGACCTTCGGGGACGGGTCGCTGACCTACGGGGAGCTCGAGGCGCGCGCAGTGAGTCTGGCGGCTGAGCTGCGGCATCTGGGCGTGGAGCCTGAGACTCGGGTGGGGATCTGCGTCGAGCGCTCGCTGGAGATGATGGTGGGACTGCTTGCGATCCTCAAGGCCGGCGGCGCCTATGTCCCGCTCGATCCCTCTTATCCCGCCGAGCGGCTGGCCTTCATGCTGGAGGATTCGCGGCAGGGCCTTGAGTCGCCCGTGCTGCTGACCCAGCGGCGGCTGCTGGACGTATTGCCGGCGCATGGCGCGCGGGTGGTCTGCCTGGACGATCCTCTGCTGGCGGAGCCTTGCAGAGAGCTGCCCACCGATCTGCGGCCGTCGAACCTGGCTTACGTGATCTACACCTCGGGCTCGACCGGGCGTCCCAAGGGAGCGATGAACAGCCACCGGGGAATTGTCAACCGCCTGCTGTGGATGCAGGAGGAGTACGGGCTTACCGCGGACGACCGGGTGGTACAGAAGACGCCGATCAGCTTCGACGTCTCGGTCTAAGAGCTGTTCTGGCCACTGATGGTGGGAGCGCGGCTGGTGATCGCCCGTCCCGGCGGGCACCAGGACGGAGCTTATTTGACGGGCCTGATCGCCGATCAAGGGATCACCACGATCCACTTCGTCCCCTCAATGCTCCAGGTTTTCCTCGACTCGCCCGGCCTCGACCGCTGCGCCTCGCTCAAGCGCGTGATCGCCAGCGGCGAGGCGCTGCCGGCCGACCTTGAGCGCCGGTTCTTCGAGCGGCTGGGCTGGAGCGGCGCCGGTCTCTACAACCTCTACGGTCCCACGGAGGCCGCGGTGGACGTGACGGTGTGGTCCTGCGAGCGGCAGGGGCGCCGGACCTCCGTGCCCATCGGGCGCCCCATCGCCAACACCCGCATCCACCTGCTGGACCGCAGCCTGGCTCCGACACCCCTGGGCGTGCCCGGGGAGCTGCACATCGGCGGCGTGCAGGTGGGGCGCGGCTATCTCAACCGGCCGGAGCTGACGGCCGAGAGGTTCATCCCCGATCCGTTCGGCGAGGAGCCGGGAGCGCGGCTCTACAAGACCGGGGACCTGGCGCGTCATCTTGCGGACGGCGCCATCGAGTTCCTGGGCCGTATCGACCATCAGGTGAAGATCCGTGGTTTCCGTATCGAGCTGGGGGAGATCGAGGCCGCGCTGGCCGCGCACCCCGGCGTGCGCGAGGCGGTGGTGGTGGCTCGCGAAGGCGCCGCGGGCCGCGCTCTGGGCGACTGGCGTCTGGTGGCCTATGTGGTGCCGGCGCAGGGGAGCATCGTGGACCTTGCGGGGGTGCGGGAGCACCTCGGCGAGTCGCTGCCCGAGTACATGCTGCCCACCGCCCTGGTGGTGCTGGACGCGATGCCGCTCAACCCCAGCGGCAAGGTGGACCGCAAGGCAATGCCGCGCGAGGAGGCGCCGGAACGGGAGGGCGAGCTGGTGGCGCCGCGCAACGACCTCGAGGAGTTCCTCGCCGCCTTGTGGCGCAAGAGCCTGGGTGTCGAGCAGGTGGGCATCCACGACGACTTCTTCGCCCTGGGCGGCAACTCCATCACCGGCGCGGTGCTGATCAACCGGCTGCAGGAGGAGCTGGAAGAGATCGTGCACGTGGTGGTGCTCTTCGATGCTCCCACGGTGGCGAAGATGGCGGACCACTTGGCCCGCGAGCACCCGGCAGCGGTGGCGCGCCTGTTCGGTGCGCTGCCCGGCCTTGCCGGGGAGGAGGAAGATGCCGGCCGGCGGATCGGCCCGCAGGAGATCGCCCGCTTCCGCGAGCTGATCGTGCCGGCCCTACCGATGCCCGCGCTGGCGCGGACGAACCCGCCGGCGGTGTTCGTCTTGTCGCCGCCGCGCTCGGGCTCGACCCTGCTGCGGGTCATGCTGGGCGGCCACCCGCAGCTCTTCGCGCCGCCGGAGCTGGAGCTGCTGGGCTTTGCCACGCTCGCCGAGCGGCGGGCGGCGTTCCCCGGCCGCGACAGCTTCTGGCTGGAGGGTGCCATCCGCGCCGTCATGGAGATTCGCGGCTGCGGCCCCGACGAGGCCAGGGCCGAGATGGAGAGCTTCGAGGAGGAGGGGCTCTCCACGGCGGAGCTCTATGGCCGTCTCCAGGAGTCGCTGGGCGAGCGCCGGCTGGTGGACAAAACGCCGTCCTATGCCCTTGATCCGGAAGTGCTGCGGCGGGCCGAGGCGATCTTTACAGAGCCGTTCTACATCCACTTGATCCGTCACCCGTACGGGATGATCCACTCCTTCGAGGAGGCGAAGCTCGATCAGCTCTTCTTCCGGCGTGAGCACTCCTTCTCGCGGCGGGAGCTGGCGGAGCTGATCTGGGTGGTGAGCCACCAGAACGTGGCGGACTTCCTCGCGGCCGTGCCACCGCAGCGCCAGCACTGGGTGCGTTACGAGGATCTGGTGGCCGATCCGGAGGGTGTGCTGCGGGGCCTGTGCGCCGCGGTGGGGATCGAGTTCCATCCGGACATGGCGGAGCCGTACAAGGAGAAGTCGGCGCGCATGACCGACGGCCTGCACGCCGAGTCGCGGATGCTGGGGGACGTGAAGTTCCACCAGCACTCCGGTGTGGATCGCGAGACGGCGGAGCGCTGGCGTGAGGCCTACCCGGCAGACTTCCTGGGCGAGGCCACCTGGGAGCTGGCGGCCAGGCTCGGCTATCCGCCGGAGCGGCAGGGCGAGGGGAGCTGGATCCCCATCGTCGCGGCACCCGTCGAGCCGGGCCATCCGTACCCGCTCTCCTTCGCCCAGGAGCGGCTGTGGATCCTTGACCGCATGGACCCTGGCAGTCCGGCTTACAACATCCCGGTGGGAGTGCGTCTCCTGGGCCGTCTCGACCTGCCGGTCCTGGCGCAGAGCCTCACCGAGATCGTACGGCGCCATGCGGTGCTGCGCTCGGTCTTCACGGTCTCCGGGGGAGAGCCGGTGCAGGTGCCGCAGCCGCCAGTTCCCGTGCCGCTGCCGGTCCTGGATCTGGCGGGGCTCCCCGCGGCCGGGAGGAAGGCCGAGGCCCGCAGGCTGGCCCGGGTGCTCGCCCGCCAGCCGTTCGACCTCGCGCGCGGCCCCATGCTCCGGGTCGTCCTGCTGCGCCTGGGCGAGGAGGAGCATGGGGCGCTGTTCAACATGCACCACGTGGCGAGCGACGGCTGGTCGATGGGAGTGCTGATCCGTGAGGTCTCGGCGCTCTATGACGCCTTCTCCCAGGGGAAGCCTTCGCCGCTGCCCGAGCTGGCGATCCAGTACGCCGACTATGCCCGCTGGCAGCGGGAGTGGCTCTCCGGCCCCGTCCTCGCCGGGCAGCTTGCCCACTGGCGGCAGGCGCTGACGGGCCTCGCCACCCTGCAGCTCCCCACCGACCGGCCGCGGCCGCCGATGCAGACCTTCCGCGGCGCGGTGCTCGGCTTCACCGTTCCCGGCGCCACTGCCATGGCGCTCAAGGCTCTGGGCCAGCGCGGCGGTGCGACGCCATTCATGGCCCTCCTCGCCGCTTTCGCCGCGCTGCTCCAGCGCTACTCGGGCCAGGACGACGTCGCCGTCGGCACGCCGACGGCCAATCGGTCGTGGCCGCAGCTCGAGGAGCTGATCGGCTTCTTCGTCAACACCCTCGTGATGCGCACCGACCTCTCCGGCGCCCCGAGCTACGAGCAACTGCTGGGCCGCGTCCGCGCCACGGCGCTGGCGGCCTACGCCCATCAGGAGGTGCCGTTCGAGAAGGTGGTGTTCGAGCTGCAGCCCGAGCGCAACCTGTCGACCTCGCCGCTGTTCCAGGTGATGTTCATGATGCAGAACGTCCCCATGGGACGCCTGGACCTCCCTGGCCTCGCCCTGCAGCCGCTGGGGATGGACGCCGGCACCGCGAAGTTCGACCTGACGCTCAGCATGGGCGAGCGTCCGGACGGCCTGTCGGGCGGCCTCGACTACAACGTCGACCTCTTCGACCGCGCCACGATCGACCGCATGGCCGGGCACTTCCAGGAGCTGCTGGCGGCGATCGTGTCGGAGCCCTCTCGCAGTCTGGCGGAGCTCTCCCTGATGCCGGCGGCGGAGCGGCGGCAGATCGTGGTGGAGTGGAACTCCACGAGCCGCGAGGTGCCGGCGGGCCGTATCCACGAGTGGATCGCGGCGCAGGCGGCGCGGACGCCGGAGGCGGTCGCCGTGGTGTTCGGCGGCGATTCGTTGACGTACCGGCAGCTCGATCGGCGCGCGAATGGCCTGGCGCTCAAGCTGCGCCGGCTGGGGGTGGGCCCCGAGGTGAGGGTGGCGATCCTCTTGGAGCGTTCCATGGAAATGATGGTCGCCCTCCTGGCGGTGCTCAAGGCAGGCGGAGCCTATGTGCCGATCGACCCGTCCTATCCGGCGGAGCGCCGGGCTTTCATGCTGGAGGATTCAGGGGCGGCAACCGTCGTGACCGAGGAGCTCTTCGGCGACGGTCTTTCCGAGGCCGATGTGGCGCCTGAGAGCGGGGTTGGAGCCCAAAGCTCCGCCTATGTGATCTATACCTCGGGCTCCACCGGCCGGCCGAAAGGAGTGCAGATTCCTCACAGCGCTCTCGCCAACTTCCTTGCCTCGATGGCCGAGACGCCGGGCTTCACTTCGGGCGACCGCTTACTGGCGGTGACCTCGCTATCGTTCGACATTGCCGGGCTGGAGCTTTTCCTGCCGCTCATCGTGGGCGGCCGCGTCGTGCTGGCGAGCCGCGAGGAAGCCACGGACGGACGGCGTCTCCAGGAGCTGATCGCGGAGTCCGGTGTGACGGTGCTCCAGGCGACGCCGGCGACTTGGCGGTTGCTGATGGTGTCGGGCTGGCAGGGCGGCGAAGGCTTGAAGGCGCTGTGCGGTGGCGAGGCCTTGTCGCCGGTTCTTGCCGCGGCGCTGCGGGAGAGAGTGGGCTCACTCTGGAACGTCTATGGACCGACCGAAACGACGGTTTGGTCGACTCTGGAAAGCATCCAGGACGACGGTCCGATTCTCGTCGGCCGTCCCGTTGCCAACACCCAGGCCTACGTGCTCGATGGTGCAGGTCAGACGGCGCCGGTGGGAGCTCCTGGCGAGCTGTTGCTGGGTGGCGCCGGAGTGGCGCGCGGCTACCTGGGGCGGCCGGAGCTGACTGCGGAGAAGTTCGTTCCCAATCCCTTCGGTGCCGCCGGTTCCCGGCTCTACCGCACGGGTGATCTGGCGCGCTGGCGCCAGGACGGCAGGCTGGAGTGCCTTGGCCGCGTTGACCACCAGGTGAAGGTGCGGGGCTTCCGCGTCGAGCTGGGAGAGATCGAGGCGGCGATCGGGCGACACCCGCAAGTTGCGTCGACGGTTGTGGTGGCGCGGGAGGAGCCCACAGGCGACCGCCGGCTGGTGGCCTATGTGGTTCCCCGGCAGGCCGGAGCGGAGCTTTCCGCCGATTTGCGAAGCTGGGTGCGGCAAAGCCTGCCAGAGTACATGGTGCCGGCGGCGTGGATTTCACTCGCGGAGTTGCCGCTGACTCCAAATGGCAAGGTCGATCGTAACGCGCTGCCGGCTCCCGAAGCGGCGAGCCTGGAGGCGGCGGCATTCACGGCACCCCGCACCCCGACTGAGGAGGTGCTGGTCGGGATCTGGGAGCGCGTGCTGAGCCGTTCGGCCATCGGTGCTCACGACAACTTCTTTGACCTCGGCGGCCATTCGCTGCTCGCCACCCAGGTCGTTTCCCGGGTGCGCGAGGCCTTCGGCGTGGAGCTGCCGCTACGCCGGATTTTCGAGGCACCGACGCTGGGAGGCCTCGCTCGGGCGGTCGAGCAGCTCCGGAGCGCTCATGGCGGCTTCGAGGCGCCTCCCATCGTCCGCATTCCCCGGGAGGGCGAGCTTCCCTTGTCGTTCGCGCAGCAGCGGGTGTGGATCCTCGACCAGCTGGAGGCTGCCGGCACGGCGTACCACCTGGGTGCTGCCGTGCGCTTCCGCGGCGTGCTCGACGCCGCGGCTCTCAGCTCCGCGGTGAGCCATGTCGTGAGGCGCCACGAGGCGTTGCGCACGAAGTTCATCAGCTCCCATGGGCGGCCCCTCCAGGTCATCGCGCCGCCGGCCGCGGTGGCTTTGCCGCGTGTCGATGTGCGCGCTCTGCCGGTGGCGGTACGCGAGGCAGAGGCGCGCCGGGTGACAGGTGAAGTGGCCCGGCTCCACTTCGACCTGGCGCGCGGACCTCTGCTGCGCACCGTCCTCGTCACCTTGGACTTCGAGGAGAATCTCTTCGGATTCACCGTGCATCACATCGTGGCAGACGGTTGGTCGCTCGGTATTTTGATCCGTGAGATCGCCGCCTTTTATAGGACCGGCATCGACGACCTGACTGCGACCGAAGCGACGTTGCCGCCGCTGCCGGTGCAGTATGCCGATTTCGCGGCCTGGCAGCGGAGATGGCTCCAGGGCGAGGTGCTCGACGCCCAGCTCTCCTACTGGAAAATGCAGCTCTCGGAGCTGCCGCCGGTGCTTCAGCTCGCTTTCGACCACCCGCACCGGACCGGCCGTACGACCCCCGCGGGCCGGCGACGGATCGTCGTGCCGGAGGCCATAGGGGAGGCGTTGCGCAACCTCGGCCGCCGCGGCCAGGCGACGCCGTTCATGACCCTCCTCGCCTGCTTCGCCACCCTGCTGCACCGCTACACCGGTCAGGCCGATATCGCGCTGGGGACGCCGATCGCCAATCGCGAGCGGATCGAGGTGGAAGGATTGGTCGGTTTCTTCGCCAACACGCTCGTGTTGCGTGAGAACCTGGCGGGAGATCCGGACTTCTTCGCCCTGCTGGCGCGGACTCGTACCATGGCCCTCGATGCCTACTCCCACCAGGATCTCCCCTTCGAGCGACTGGTCGAAGAGCTGCAGCCGGAGCGAGATCTGGCGGTCAACCCGTTGTTCCAGGTGATGTTCCAGATGCAGAACGTTCCCCAGGCGAGCGCTGAGCTGCCGGGGCTCACTCTTATGCCCGTGGAGGCGGAGCGCGGGGCCGCCATGTTCGAGCTGGTGCTGTCACTGCGCGACGCCGGACTGGGTTTTGGCGGCACTCTGGAGTACGACGCCGACCTTTTCGAGGCCACCACGATCGGCCGCCTCGCCGGTCACTGGATGGCTCTGCTACGCGGGGTGGCGGAGCGGCCTGACCTCCCGCTCTCCGGGTTGCCACTCCTCTCCGTCGCCGAGCGTCACCAGGCGAGCGCCGAGTGGTCGGACTCGGCCACGATTTTCCCGCGGTCTGGATGTCTCCACGAGCTGATCGCCGTGCAGGCAGCGCGCACTCCGCAGGCCGTGGCCGTCAGCTGCGAAGGGCGCCTCATCACCTACGGTGACCTGGACGCTCGGGCAGACAGGATGGCGGCAACTCTCGCCGGCCTCGGCGCCGGGCCTGAAACGCTGGTTGGCGTCTGCCTCGAGCGCTCGCCCGAGATGGTCGTGGCCCTGTTGGGAGTGTGGAAGGCGGGGGCCGCCTATGTGCCGATGGACCCCTCCTATCCGGAGGATCGGCTGATCTACATGCTGGAGGATGCCGGAGTCCCGCTGCTCATCGCTAGCGACGCGACGCCCGAGCGGCTAGGCGCACGCGCCGCAAGAATAGTCCCCATCGATGGCGCGAACGGCACTGGGGAAGGAAAGGCTGAGCTCAGGGCGAAGCCGGAGAATCTCGCCTACGCGATCTACACTTCGGGATCGACGGGTCGGCCGAAAGGTGTAGAGATTTCGCACGGAGCATTACTGAACTTCATGCAGTCGATGAGCGTGCAGCCGGGCCTCGCCGCGCGGGACGTGTTGCTCGCCGTTACCTCGCTTTCCTTCGACATCGCCGGCTTGGAGCTGTTCCTGCCGCTGATGGTCGGTGGACGGATCGAGCTGGCCAGCCGCGACGTGGCCGGCGACGGCTCCCGCCTGCTCGCCCTGCTGCGCGACTCGGGCGCTACCGTGATGCAGGCGACTCCCGCGACCTGGCATCTGTTGATCGAGGCTGGATGGCAGGGCGGCGAGGCTCTCTCGGTGTTGTGCGGCGGCGAGGCTCTGCCCGAGCGGCTGGCGGCGGAGCTGTGCCGGCGCTCAGAGTCGGTATGGAACCTCTATGGTCCTACCGAGACGACGGTCTGGTCGGCCGTCCGCCGGGTGCGGCGCGAGGAGCGGGTGGCCGTGGGGCCGCCGATCGCCAACACCGGGCTCTATCTGCTCGACGGCGGCCTGCGCCGGGTCCCCTTGGGAGTCCCGGGCGAGCTGTGGATCGGCGGCGAGGGATTGGCCCGTGGCTACCACGCCCGCCCTGAGCTGACGGCGGAGCGCTTCGTGCCGAATCCCTTTGCGGCGCAACCGGGCGCTCGCATGTATCGCACCGGCGACCTGGGCCGCTTCCGGCCGGACGGGGCCATCGAGATCCTCGGCCGTGCCGACTTCCAGGTCAAGGTGCGCGGCTTCCGTATCGAGCTCGGAGAGATCGAGGCGGCGCTCGAAGCGCAGCCGGAGGTCGAACGGGCCGTGGTGGTGGCGAGCGGCGAGGAGGGGAGCCGGAGGCTGGTTGCCTATTTGGTGCCGCGCGAAGGGGCTGGCGGCGAGCCGTTGACGCGCAACCTGCGCGCCGCGCTGCGCCAGAGCCTGCCCGAGTACATGGTGCCCACCGCCTGGGTGCAGCTCGCCGCGCTGCCCTTGACGCCCAACGGCAAGGTGGACCGCAAGGCGCTGCCGGCGCCGGCGGCGGAGTTAAAGACTGCCACACCACCGCGCACACCCACGGAGGAGCTGCTGGCGGGAATCTGGGCTCGGGTGCTCGGGGTGGAGAGGGTAGGCGCCGAGGACAGCTTCTTCGACCTCGGCGGCCACTCGCTGCTGGCGACGCAGGTGATCTCGCGAGTGCGCGAAGCGTTCGGGGTGGAGCTGCCGCTGCGCAGCCTCTTCGAGCGGCCAACCGTCGCCGCCATGGCGGCCAAGATCGAGGTCCTCCGGTCGTCGGATTTGGGCCTCCGAGTGCCGCCGATCGGGCGGGTTCCCCGCGAAGGGGAGTTGCCGCTCTCCTTCGCGCAGGAACGGTTGTGGTTTCTCGATCAGTTGCAGCCGGGTTCCCCGGCGTACAACCTGCCGACGGTCGTGCGTTTGCGCGGTGCCTTGGATTTCGGGACCTACCGCCGGAGCCTGGTCGAGATCGTGCGGCGGCATGAGTCGCTGCGGACCCGCTTCGCGTTCCGTGGCGGCATTCCGATCCAGGTGATCGAGGATACCCCGCGTCTGGAGGTGCCGGTCGTCGATTTGAGGGCGCTTCCGGCCGAGCGGCGGGAAACCCACCTTCGCGCCCTCGTGGCGGAGGAGCTACGGCGCCCCTTCGATCTCGCCGCGGGGCCGTTGCTGCGCGCCCCGGTGCTGCGGACGGCGACGCGCGATGGCGAGGAGGAGTCCATTCTCCTCCTGCTGATGCATCACATCGTCTCCGACGGCTGGTCGATGACGGTGCTGGCCCGCGAGCTCGGGGCCCTGTACGGGGCCTTCCTGGCAGGAGCTCCCTCGCCATTGCCGGAGCTACCGATCCAGTACGCCGATTTCGCCGTCTGGCAGCGGAGCTGGCTGCAAGGGGCCGTGCTGGAGGAGCAACTCGCGTTCTGGAAGCAGACCTTGGCGGGAGCCGCGACGCTCGAGCTGCCGACCGACCGGCCGCGGCCTCCCATCCAGGGGCATCGCGGCGGAGTCGAGCGGTTCGTGCTGCCGGCCGGGCTCTTGCGCGACCTCGGGGGGCTGGGAAAGGCCGAGGGCGTCACCCTCTACATGATTCTGCTGGCAGGCTTCTCGGCCCTGCTGAGCCGCTACTCGGGTCAGGAGGACGTCTCCATCGGCTCGCCCATCGCCAACCGCACCCGCGCCGAGTTGGAGCCCCTGATCGGCTACTTCGCCAACACCCTGGTGCTGCGCACGTCTCTGGCGGGCGGGCCCAGCTTTCTCGCTCTGCTCGCCCGGATCCGCGCGGTGACGCTC
>DATIOS010000523.1:0-7316 GCA_035472915.1 Thermoanaerobaculia bacterium | reverse complement strand
CTTCGGAGGGATCAGCGCCAACACACCCTTCTACAACATCACGGGCGCCATCGACATGCTCGTCTCACGCTTCTGGCTGGCCATCCCGACCCTTGCCATTGCGGGCTCGCTGGCGCGCAAGAAGCTGGTACCCACAGGCCCTGGCACGCTGCCCACGCACACCCCGCTTTTCGTCGTCCTGTTGATCGGCGTCATCGTGCTGGTGGGCGCCCTGACCTTCTTCCCGGCGCTGGCGCTCGGCCCCATCGTCGAGCACCTGCAGATGCTGGCCGGAGGGAATTGATATGTCCAGACGTAAGACTTCGCTATTCGATCCCAAGATCGTCCGCCAGGCGATCAAGGATTCGTTTCGCAAGCTCGACCCGCGGTTGATGCTGCGCAATCCCGTGATGTTCGTCGTCTACGTGGGCAGCTTCCTCACGACCGGTCTCTTTATCGAGGCTCTCGCCGGCAAGGGCGAAGCGCCCGCCGGGTTCATTCTGGGCGTCAGCCTGTGGCTCTGGTTCACGGTGCTGTTCGCCAACTTTGCGGAAGCCATGGCCGAAGGCCGGGGCAAGGCTCAGGCCGCTGCCTTGCGCAATACTCGAAAAACCACCGTCGCCAAGCGGCTGGAGGAGCCGCGGCGCGATGCCAACATTATTCAGGTCGCCTCCACCGATCTGCGCAAGGGGGATGTGGTGCTCGTCGAGGCCGGCTTCATGATCCCCGGTGACGGCGAGGTGATCGATGGCGTCGCTTCGGTCAACGAGGCCGCCGTGACCGGCGAGAGCGCGCCGGTGATCCGCGAGAGCGGCGGCGACCGCAGCTCGGTGACGGGCGGCACGCAGGTGCTTTCGGACTGGCTGGTGATTCGCATCACGGCCAACCCTGGAGAAACCTTTCTCGACCGCATGATCTCCCTGGTCGAAGGCGCCAAGCGGCAGAAAACGCCGAACGAAATCGCGCTGTCGATCCTCCTTGCCGGCCTCACCCTGGTGTTCCTCATGGCCACGGTGACCCTGCTGCCGTTCTCGATCTACAGCATCAAGGCGGCCGGGGCGGGGACGCCGGTGTCGGTCACCGTGCTGACGGCGCTCCTCGTCTGCTTGATTCCCACCACCATCGGCGGTCTGCTCTCGGCCATCGGCATCGCGGGCATGGACCGCATGATCCAGGCGAACGTCATCGCCACCTCGGGCCGCGCCGTGGAGGCCGCCGGTGACGTCGACGTGCTGCTGCTCGACAAAACGGGCACCATTACGCTCGGCAACCGGCAGGCCACCCAGTTCCTGCCGGCGCAGGGAGTGAAGGAGGAGGAGATGGCCGACGCCGCTCAGCTCTCGTCGCTGGCCGACGAGACCCCCGAGGGGCGCAGCATCGTGGTGCTGGCCAAGGAGCAGTATCGCCTCCGCGAGCGGGACGTTCACGCTCTGGGCGCTCACTTCGTGCCGTTCACCGCCCAGACCCGCATGAGTGGCGTCGACCTCGGCGACCGGCAGATCCGCAAGGGCGCTTCCGATGCCGTCGAGGCGTTCGTGGTTGGCCAGGGCGGCGCCTTTCCGCCGGACGTGCGTACCAAGGTGGAGGGCATCGCCACTTCGGGCGGCACGCCGCTGGTGGTGGCGGAAGGCTCCCGCGTGCTGGGAGTGATCCACCTCAAGGACATCGTCAAGGGCGGCATCCGCGAGCGCTTCGCCGAGCTGCGGCAGATGGGAATCAAGACGGTGATGATCACCGGCGACAATCCGCTCACCGCCGCCGCCATCGCCGCCGAGGCCGGCGTCGACGACTTCCTCGCCCAGGCGACGCCGGAGGCGAAACTGAAGCTCATTCGCGAGTATCAGTCCGGCGGCCGGCTGGTGGCGATGACCGGCGACGGCACCAACGACGCTCCGGCGCTCGCCCAGGCTGACGTGGCCGTGGCCATGAACTCCGGCACCCAGGCGGCGAAGGAAGCGGCGAACCTCGTGGACCTCGACTCCAATCCCACCAAGCTCATCGAAACGGTGGAGATCGGCAAGCAGCTGCTCATCACCCGCGGCACGTTGACCACGTTTTCCATCGCCAACGACGTGGCCAAGTATTTCGCCATAATTCCCGCGGCCTTCGCCACCACCTATCCGGTGCTCGACCGCTTGAACCTGATGCGTCTTGCGAGCCCGCAGAGCGCCATCCTGTCGGCCGTCATCTTCAACGCGTTGATCATCATCGTGCTCATTCCGCTGGCGTTGAAGGGCGTCAAGTTCCGCCGCCACACGGCCTCGCGCCTGCTGCGCGACAACCTGTTGATCTACGGCCTGGGCGGAGTCCTCGTCCCCTTTGTGGGAATCAAGCTGATCGACGTCATTCTTCAGGTTTTGAGGCTGGTGTAACCATGAGAGAGCTGCGTACCGCGATTCTGATCTTCCTCGTCCTCACCGTGCTGACCGGTCTGATTTATCCTCTGGTGGTGACCGGCATTGCTCAGGCGGTTTTCCCCCGTCAGGCCAACGGCAGCCTGATCGTTAAGGACGGCAAGACCGTGGGCTCTTCCCTGATCGGTCAGCCGTTCACCGGTCCCCGCTACTTTTGGGGCCGGCCCTCGGCCACGGGACCCTTCCCCTACAACGCCGCCAACTCCAGCGGCTCGAACCTGGGTCCCACCAACAAGGCGCTCATCGATCGCGTCAAGGCGGACGTGGAGCGCATTCGCGCCGCCCATCCGGGCAAGGGGCCGGTTCCCGTCGATCTGGTGACCGCCTCGGCGAGCGGGCTCGATCCGCACATCAGTCCCGCCGCCGCGATCTATCAGGTTGAACGCGTGGCATCGGCCCGGGGCCTCGCTCCCGCGGACGTGCGCCAACTGGTGGACCGCCACACCGAGGGGCGCTGGCTGGGTGTGATCGGCGAGGCGCGGGTGAACGTGCTGGAGCTCAATTTGGATTTGGATCGTCTCACTCCGCGGGCCGTCTCCTCCCTGCGCCCCCACCCAGGGACCCTCACCCCTGACCCCTCTCCCGCCCCCGCCCAACCCCCCACACCGGGAGAGGGGAACCCGGTTGATGCCTCCTCGCAGGTCTCCCTCTTCTCCCGGTGTGGGGGGTGGGAGGGGGCGGGAGAAGAGGGCCGGGGTGATGAGGGTCTTGGGGGGTGGCCTCTCAACCAGGAGGTTGCCCTGGATGACGCCTGACCGGCCCGATCCCGACGAGCTTCTCGCCCTCGCCAACGCCGAGGAGGAGCGGGAGAGCCGGGGAAAGCTCAAGGTTTTCTTTGGCGCCACGGCAGGCGTGGGGAAGACCTTTGCCATGCTCGAAGGCGCCCGGGAGCTCGCACGGCGCGGCGTCGACGTGGTGGTGGGCGTGGTCGAAACCCACGGCCGTAAAGAAACCGAGGCCCTGCTCGAAGGTCTGGAGGTGTTGCCGCGCCGCGTCGACGAGCATCGAGGAGTCGAGCTCGCGGAATTCGATCTCGACGGCGTGCGCGCCCGCCGGCCGGCGGTGGTGCTGGTCGACGAGCTGGCCCACACCAACGCTCCCGGCTCGCGCCACGCCAAGCGCTGGCAGGACGTGGAGGAGCTGCTGGCCGAGGGGATCGACGTCTGGACCACGGTCAATGTCCAGCATATCGAGAGCCTCAACGACCTGGTGGGAAAGATCACCGGAATCGCAGTGCGCGAGACGGTGCCCGACTCCATCCTCGAGCGGGCCGATCAGGTCGAGCTGGTGGACCTGCCGCCGGAGGAGCTGCTCAAGCGCCTCCAGGAGGGGAAGGTCTACATGCCGGAGCAGGCGGCGCGGGCTGTTGAAGGGTTTTTCCGTCCCGGCAATCTCATCGCCTTGCGCGAGCTCGCCCTGCGCAAGACGGCCGAGCGGGTGGACGCCCAGATGCAGCTCTACCGCCAGACGCACAACATCGGCGAGACCTGGCCGGTGGCGGAGCGACTGCTGGTGGCCGTCAGCTCCGGCCCCGGAGCCGGCCAGCTGGTGCGCGGCGGCCGGCGCCTCGCCGAGCTGCTGCGGGCGGAGTGGGTGGTGGTCTACGTCGAGACGCCCGCCGAGCTGCGCATCGCGCAAGCGGAACGCGACCGCGTCTGGCAGACGCTGCGCCTCGCCGAGCGCCTGGGGGCCGAGACGGTCACCCTCTCCGGCGAACGCCCGGCGGAAGAGATCTTGAAGTACGCCCGGCGGCGCAACGTCTCGAAGATCGTCGTCGGTAAACCGCTCCATTCGCGTTGGAAGGACGTTCTTTTCGGTTCGGTGCGCGACGAGTTGGTGCGCGGCAGCGGCGGCATCGACGTCTATGTTATTTCCGGCGAGGAAGGCGGCGGCTGGCCGGCGGTGGAGAAGCGGCGTGCTCCCAAACCGGACCTCCGGGGCTACGTCGCTGCCTTGCTGGTCACCGCGCTGACGCTGGGTCTCTGCGAGGCCATCCGCACATACTTCGAGCCCACCAATCTCGCCATGCTCATGCTGCTGAGCGTCGTGGGCATCGCCTCGAGATCCAGCCGCGGACCCGCGATCCTCGCCTCGGTGCTCGCCGTCGCCGGCTTCGATTTTTTCCTCGTGAAGCCTTACTACACCTTCGCCATCTCCGACACCGAATACCTGCTGACCTTCGCGGTGATGCTGACCACCGGGCTCGTGGTCTCCACGTTGACCGTCCGGCTGCGCCAGCAGGCCGAGGCGGCGCGCACGCGGGAGGAGCGCACGGCAGCCCTCTACGCCATGAGCCGCGACCTCGCCGCGGCGCCGGACCTCGACGCCGTGCTCAAGGCCGCGGCCCAGCACATCCACTCTGTATTCCTCTCCCAGGTTCTGCTCCTGCTGCCGGACGAAACGGGCCGGCTCGCCGAGCGGGCGGCGGAAGTCGTCACCTATCTCTTCGACGTCCGCGAACAGGCTGTCTCCCAATGGGTCTTCGATCACGGCCGCATGGCAGGCAAGACCACCGACACCCTCCCCGCCGCCAAGGGCCTCTACATTCCCCTGCGTACCTCGCAGGGAATCGTGGGTGTGCTGGGCGTCCACCCCGCCGATCCGCAACGCCTCGTCGCCCCCGAGCAGCTCCATCTCCTAGAAGCTTTTGCCAACCAGATCGCGCTGGCGATCGAGTAGAGTTTTGGGAGGGGGCCGGCTCCTGGCCCGCGAGTTGCACTACTCTTCCGGGTGATGCAGATCGAAAAGACCTGGAACCTGCTGGTGGAAAAATTGGTCGGGTGGACGCGGGATTTCATCCTCCTGCTCCCGAACCTGGCCATCGCGGTGCTTGTGCTGGTGGCCTTCTGGCTTGCCGCCAAGCTGGTGCGGGGTCTCCTGCTGCGGCTCCTGAATCGCGTCTCCCACAGCGAGCAGGTGACGCGGTTGCTCGCGCAGACGGTCTTCATGGCGATTCTCGCCAGTGGGTTTTTCATTTCCCTCGGCATCATCGGTCTGCAGAAGACCGTGGCCTCGTTGCTCGCCGGCGCCGGCATCCTGGGCCTCGCCCTCGGCTTCGCCTTCCAGGACATCGCCGCCAACTTCATGGCCGGCATCTATCTTTCGATCGAACGCCCTTTTCGTGTCGGCCATCTGATCCAGACCAAGGATTTCCTCGGCGTCGTCCAGCGAGTCCACCTGCGTTGGACGGAGGTCGGAATTCCGCAGGGCCAGCTCGTGCTCATCCCCAACAAGCAGGTTTTCGAAAACCCGATCACCAACTACTCGACCTCAGGGAAGCGGCGGGTCGACGTCAAACTGGGCGTCTCCTACAGCGACGACCTTGAAAAGGTGCGCCAGGTGACTCTGAAGACCCTGGAGCAGATCTCCGTTCGCCAACCGGACACGGACGTCGAGATGTTCTTCGAAAAGTTCGGCGACAGCTCCATCGACCTCGTGGCCCGCTTCTGGATCGCCTTCGCTGCCAAACAGTCCGACTATCTCGCGGCGCAAAGCGAGGCCATCGAGAAGATCAAGAAGGCGTACGACGAGAACGGCATCAGCTTGCCGTTCCCAACGCACACTCTGGAGATTGCAGCCAAGAGCATAGATACTCAGGGATTGAAGTAGGGAAGCCGTCCCTCGATCCATTCCTGGATCTGCGAAGAACACCTTACCAGGCTCAGCACCTGTCGAAACTGCGCTTGGTACTGCATCTCCGCCAGGTAATGATAGTGAAGCAGAATGGGTTTGAATCCCCGCCCCATGGGCCAGGATCGTCCGGGACCGATGAGGTTGTGGAGAGGAATGTTGTAGCGCTCGTCATAGATGTAGACATCCGAGGTCTTGGACCATATCGCGACGCTCAAGGCGGCCTGGCTGGACCCCCACCACTCGCTGGCCTCGATCCCGACGAAGCCTGTGGACGCCCGTACTTCCTGCTTCGTGCCGGCTAGCGGGCGCAGTTTTTCCTTGAAGGACGCGAAGAAAATCTCCCGTGTCTGCTCCAGGATGCCGAGATCTCGCCGGACGATGGTGAAACCGCTGTTGTACGATGCTCGAATCGAGACCTTGTCGATCGTCGTGGCGATCATGGGCAAGCGCGACGGCTCGATGCCCCCGAGCCTGCACATGCGAGCCCAGTAGGCGTCCAGTGGATCGGCGTCTCCGCTGGACACCGAGCCTTTTACGTCCACAGGCCTGACACCTGCATCCGTGCGCATGAAACTGGGCTCGCCGACGAAGACCGTGTCGGTATCGAGCACGACGAGGTAGGGCCGTGGCGAAAAGGTCTCGGCCCAGGCGCCGGCTACGATGCGGTTGATGGCGCCATAGGAGCTGCCGGTTTCGTTCAAGGGCTCCACGGCGAGGGTCACGCCCAGTGCCTCGAGATGCGCCCGGGCTTCGGGGCCGGGCGCGAGATGGGGCCGGGGCGAGACGGCGAGGATCGGAGCCTGCCGATAGCGCCCGCCAAACGTTCGTATACTCTCGCACAGCAGACGTGCCTGGGGCTCGAGCCGGTTCGCTTCGACGCAGATCAGGAAGGCGATCTCGTCCTCGCCGAGCCGGGATCTTCCGTCCTCTTTGCCGCCGCGCCCGCGTTTCAGGAACCGCATCCCGTGAAGCATAATCGAGCCGGAGAGATGCACCCATGAATCGATGCCGGGAGAAGGCTGAATGAGCGGAGAGTCGGCCGCCGGGCGCCTGCGCTTCGCCGGGCTCGTCGCGGCGATCTTTGTCGTCCTGACGGTGCCGCGCCTTCTCCTGCACGAGCTGTGGCGGGACGAAGCCTGGCAATGGCTGGTGGTGGTCGAGAGCCACTCCGTCGGCGATCTGTTTGCGGGCATGTCCAGGGGCGGCTCGGGATACCTCTTTCCCCTGCTCTGCCTCCTGGTACGGCAGGTGTCGACGTCGCCGCGGGCGATGCAGCTCCTGCACCTCGTT
>DATIOS010000522.1:0-1766 GCA_035472915.1 Thermoanaerobaculia bacterium | reverse complement strand
GCGCGCGTGCTAGCATCGAAGGGCCATGCTTTTGCTCGAAGCCATCCTCGCCGACCTCGCCAGCCGCGGCTCGGTGCTGATCGCGTACTCGGGCGGTGTCGATTCCGCCGTGGTGGCGGCGCTCGCCTTTCGGGCGGTGGGGGAGCGGGCTCTCGCGGTGACGGCGGCGGCGGAGACGCTGGCGGGTGCCGAGTTGGATCATGCGCGGCGGCTGGCGGTGGAGATCGGCATCCGCCACGAGGTGGCCACCTACAGCGAGCTCGACGATCCGGAGTTCGTGGCCAATCCCAGCCACCGGTGCTACGTCTGCCAGGGAATGCGCATGGGCACCATGGTGCGCCTGGCGGCGGAGCGCGGATACGCCGTGGTGTGCGACGGCACGAACGCCTCCGACCCAGGACCCGACCGGCCGGGGCTGCGGGCTGTCCAGGAGAGCGGCGTCTACTCTCCGCTCCTGGCGCACGGAGTCGATAAGGCTGCGACGCGAGAGATCGCCCTTGAGCTTGGGCTGTCGGCGTGGGACAGGCCGGCCAACGCCTGCCTCTCCTCCCGCATCCCTCACGGACAGCTCGTGACGTTGGGGAAGCTGCGGCGCATTGAGAATGCCGAGCAGATGCTGACGGGCGAAGGTTTCCGGGTCGTCCGCGTGCGTCACGACCGGGGAGCCGCTCGCGTCGAGGTGTCGCCCGACGAAGTGGCGCGCTTGGCGGCGATCTGGAGCGATGTCGGGCCTCGGCTTCAGGCCCTCGGTTTCGACCAGGTGGCGTTCGATCCTCAGGGATACCGCCGGGGCGGCGCGGACCTGGCAGTCTCATCGCAATGAATCCCGCGCAGCTCCAGCAACTTCTGGAGGCCGTCGCCGCCGGCGAGGTCTCTCCCGAGGCGGCGATGAAGGATCTCGCCGAGCTTCCCTATGCCGATCTCGGGTTCGCCAAGCTGGATCTTCACCGCGAGCTGCGCAACGGCTTGCCCGAGGCGATCTACGCCGAAGGGAAGCGGACGGCGGATTTGAAGGCCATCGTCGAGAGGATGCTGCGGGCTCACGGCCGCGTCCTCCTCACCCGCGTGAGCCCCGAGGCGGCCGCGGCGCTGCTCGCCGAATATCCCGACGGGAAGTTTCACGAGCGGGCGCGGGTGCTCGCCTGCGGCGGCCCGCCCGTTCCCCTGCCCGGTCACATCGCCGTGCTGGCGGCGGGCACCTCGGACCTGGGAGTGGCCGACGAGGCGGCGGTCTGCGCCTCCTGGTTCGGCCATCAGGTGGAGCGGTGCTACGACGTGGGCGTCGCCGGATTGCACCGTCTGCTCGGCAATCTCGAAGCCATCCGCAAGGCGGACGTGGTGGTGGCGGTCGCCGGCATGGACGGCGCCCTGCCCACAGTGGTGGCGAGCCTGGTGCCGGCGCCGGTCGTGGCAGTGCCTACGAGCGTCGGCTACGGCGCGAGCTTCGGCGGCCTGGCGGCCCTCCTCACCATGCTCAACGGCTGCGCTCCCGGGGTCGGTGTGGTCAACATCGACAACGGCTACGGCGCGGCCGTATTGGCCAGCCGCATCGCCCGCCGTTCCACCAGCATCGCATCGCCGTAGGAGTAGAAGCGGTAGCCCTCCCGGATCGCTTCCTCGTAGGCCGCCAGGATTCTTTCGCGACCGGCGAAGGCCGAGACCAGCATGAGAAGTGTGGAGCATGGGAGGTGGAAGTTGGTGAGGAGGAAGTCCTCCACCTGGAATTGGAATCCCGGAGTGATGAAGATTTCCGTCGAGTCGGTGCC
>DATIOS010000521.1:0-1997 GCA_035472915.1 Thermoanaerobaculia bacterium | reverse complement strand
GAAGGCTTCGAGACGGCCACCCGGGCGGCGGCGGCCGGCGGTGTCACGACGCTCGTGGACATGCCTCTCAACAGCATCCCCGCCACGACGACGCGAGAAGCCCTACGAGCCAAGATGACTTCTGCGGAAGGGAAGCTCCGGGTCGACGTCGGATTCTGGGGCGGAGTGGTGCCAGGCAATTCGAGGGAGCTCGAAGGTCTTCTCGATGATGGTGTCCTCGGGTTCAAGGCGTTTCTCGTCCCCTCTGGCGTCGACGAGTTCGGCCACGTCGGGGAGGCCGACCTGCGTACGGCGATGCCCGTCCTCGCCCGTAGGGGGGCTGTGCTTCTGGCCCACGCCGAGCTGCCGGGGCCGATCGACAAGGCGGCCAAAGTCTGGGAAAGCGCTGGACCTACGGAGCTGAGCAACTACCGGCGCTATCTGCAATCCCGGCCCGACGCCTCCGAAGTTGAGGCGGTCGAGCTGCTGGTTCGGCTTTGCCGCGGGCTGGGCTGCCGGGTCCACATCGTCCATGTTTCCTCGGCGGAGGTGCTGCCCGTCCTGAAACGCGCCCACGACGAAGGGCTGCCAATCACCGCCGAGACCTGTCCCCACTACCTCACCTTCGCCGCCGAAGAGATCTCGGACGGCGCCGTGACCTTCAAATGCGCGCCGCCCATTCGCTCGCGCGACAACCGGGAGCATCTATGGGAGGCTCTCCGCGTGGGGCTGATCGATCTCGTGGCCACCGATCACTCGCCGTGTCCGCCCGAGATGAAGAAGGTCGAGTCAGGCGACTTTCGCGGTGCCTGGGGCGGAATCTCCTCGCTTCAGCTTGCTTTGCCGGCTGTTTGGACCGGAGCGCGCGAGCGCGACTTTACGGTTCAGGACCTTACCGAGTGGATGTGCGCCGGACCGACCCGATTGGCAGGCTTGGAGGGCCGCAAAGGAGCCATCGCGCCGGGATACGATGCCGACTTGGTGGTCTGGGACCCGGAAGCGAGCTTTGTAGTCGAGCCAGAGCGGCTCCAGCATCGCCATAAGATCACTCCGTACGCCGGGCAAACCCTGTACGGCGTGGTGAGACGGACCGTGCTGCGGGGGGAGACGATTTACCTGAATGGCGACTTCGTGGGAACGCCGGGCGGCAGACTCCTGACCAGGGGAGGAAGATGAGCGATTTTACCGATCTCGTGGACCTCGCCGCCGAGCGCTTGGGCGGCGCGGTGCTGGCGGCCAACGACGAGCTCTTCGCACCGAAGGAAAACCTCCTCAAAGCCGGTGAGCCTGTTTGGATCGAAGGCAAGTACACCGACGTAGGAAAGTGGATGGACGGCTGGGAGACTCGCCGCCGCCGCGAGCCCGGTCACGACTGGTGCATGATCCGGCTGGGGCTGCCCGGCGTGATTCGAGGCGTCGTCGTCGATACCACTCACTTCCGCGGCAACTATCCGGAATCCTGCTCGCTCGACGCCTGCACTGTGGAGGGATATCCGGCGCCCGATGAGCTGAAAGGAGCGGCCTGGACCGAGATTCTTCCCCGTTCGCCACTCCAGGGAAATTCCAAGAATCCCTTTCCCGTCGAGAAGGAAACCGGGCGGGTGACCCACCTGCGTTTCAATATATATCCCGACGGCGGCGTCGCCCGACTGCGGGTCCACGGCGAGGTCGTGGCGGATTGGGCTCGCCTGACGCGGCACGGCGGCGAGATCGACTTGGCGGCAGTGGAAAACGGCGGCCTCGTCTTGAGTTGCAGCGACATGTTCTTCGGCAACCGACACAATCTGATCCTGCCCGGTCCGCCGCTCGGCATGCACGACGGCTGGGAGACGAAGCGCCGACGCGGGCCCGGTCACGACTGGGCGATTTTGAAGCTGGGCGCGCGCGGCGTCCTTCACCGCGTGGAGGTCGATACCTCACATTTCAAGGGCAACGCGCCGGGAAGTTGCTCGATCGAAGCATCTGACGGGGATCTCGATCCCTGGCGGGAGATCCTGCCGAGCACACCACTGCGGCCA
>DATIOS010000520.1:0-3024 GCA_035472915.1 Thermoanaerobaculia bacterium | reverse complement strand
GGGTCGATCCACGCCGGTCCGGTGTCGGTCTCTTTTCGCGCCGGAAGGACTTGGCGGCGTTGGCCATCGTCTTCGCCTTTGGCGCCCTGGTGAACGCCTTCGGCATGGTGAGCCCGGTATACGCCGTCGAGGAGTGGCTGGCGCATCGCCTGGGGACCACGCACGAGGCTCCGGTGCTGGGCGTTCTCTTCCTGCTCCTCCTGGTGGTGGAGCCCGTCGTGCTCCTCGCCCTTGCCGCCTGGCTGACGCGCCGGGGGTCTGGCACGCGGGAGCCGCTGGTGAAGCTGACCAATCGCTTCGCCTACGCCTTCATTCCACTGGGTTTCGGGATCTGGCTGGCCCACTACACCTTTCATTTCGTCACCGGCCTGTGGACCTTTGTGCCGGTGACGCAGGAGGCTCTCGCCTCGGTTGGCCTGCCTTTCTTCGGGAAGCCGAGCTGGAGCCTCGTCGGGCTACCGCCGGGGCTCGTCCATCCGCTGGAGTTGGGCTTCCTCAGCCTGGGCCTGCTCGGCTCGCTGCTGGTCGCTCACCGCATCGCGGAGCGGGACTATCCGGTGCGGACGGCGCGGGCCTTCGTGCCCTGGGCCGGCCTCTTTCTCCTGCTTGCCGCCGCCGCCATCTGGCTCCTCTACCAGCCGATGGAGATGAGGGGTACGATGATCCTGGGGGGCTGAAATGATGATCCGGCGCCTGCCTCTCTGCATCCTCGTGATGGTCCTAGGGCTTTGCGGCCTGCTTTTCCCGTCCTCCGCCGCGGCTCACCAGGGACCGCCCTTTCCCATCCTCGTCGATCGGCCGGTCGGCCCCTACCTCGTCTCCGTGTGGACGGACCCGGATATCGGCACCGGCACTTTTTACGTGATGCTCGAACCGCCGCAAGGAAAGCGCCTGGCACCCGGCGCCCGGGTGCGGATCGGCGTCCAGCCCGTCTCCGGCCGGCTGCCGGAAGTCCTCTACGAGGCCGAGGCGCAGCCCGTTCGCCGCGGCGCCCGCTACTACACGACCGCCCAGTTCGATCAGGGCGGCATGTGGCACGTCCGCTGCCTCCTCGACAGTCCCCAAGGCGGCGGCGAGCTCAAGGCCGACGTCGAAGCCACGCCGGACGGCACCCTCGGACCTCTCGGCTCGCTGGTCTACCTCGTCCCGTTCCTCGGCGTCGGCGGACTCTGGTTGAAGGCGGTGTTGTACCGGCGGAAGACTCCTCATCACCCCGAGCCGGGGTGATGAGGATAGACTCTCCCCCGGAGACCGCCATGCCCGACGACCGCACGCCTCACGACCCGCTGACCGACGACGATCTCGAGGATTTCGATGCCGCTCGCGCGGAACGGGAGTCCGAGGAGGCGCTTGCACGGGGCACGGAGCTTCCCAGCAGCGGTTTGCTGAGCTTCTACGATCGCCTGCGGGAGGCGATCTTCAAGGTCGTCGAGAAGCGCGGCGGCAAGCTCTCCGAGGGGACGATCCGGGCGCTGATGCTGGTGCCGGACGTGTTCATCCTCCTCGTCCGGCTGGCTCTCGACAAGGAGGTTCCGGGCACTTCCCGGGCGCTCATCGGCGGCGCGATCGCCTACTTCATCCTGCCCTTCGACCTGCTACCCGAGGCCATCCTCGGCCCCGCAGGGTACCTGGACGACCTGGTGCTCGCCACGGCCGTGTTGGCACAGGCTTTCGGCGGCGATCTGGAGCCCTATGCCCGCAAGCACTGGAGCGGCAAGGAGGATCTGCGGATCGTCCTTCGCGACATCTCCGAGACGGCCCAGTCGCTCCTCGGCCAGAATCTCTACGATCGCCTGCGGCGGCTGCTCTCTCGTCGCGGAGTGAAGATCGAGAGCGGTTCGCAGCGGTTCGACGACGAGGATTGATTCACCGCGAAGGCGAGGACAGCATCGCTTCCTCGCTACGCTGCGGGGCCTCCGCGTTCCGCCGCTGCCTGAGCTCCTCGAAGAGATCGCGCACGACGGGAAATCCCCCGTCCGGGAAGTTCTCCGGATTGTCCCAGAACTCTGCCAGGGCACCCGTGCCCCAGCGTTCGTAGACCGCGACCTTGAGCATGAGCTGGAGCTTGTCGCAGGCTTTCACCAGCCGCGCTTCGGGCGTCGTGCCGTGTTGGTACTCGTCATAGAGATGCCGGGCGCGTTCGTCCAGAGGAGCGAGGACGTCCGCCATGGCCGCGGCCTCCGCGGCCTTCTTGGCACCCTCGGGAAAATAGTGGGACGAGGTGCGGGGCAGATCGCCGATTCGCAGCTCGGCCAGATCGTGGATGAGGGCGATTTCCACCGCCCGCGGCACGTCGATCCCCTCGATTTTCGGACCCAGCGCCCAGACGAGGAACAGCACGTGCAGGCTATGCTCCGCGACGCTCTCCGGCTCGGCAACGCCGCGCAGCACGAAGCCGGCGCGGGGGATGCGGTCGAGCATCTGGATTTCAAGGAAGACGTCGAGCAGGGAGTCGGACTTGGCGGCGTCGGCATGATGGGCCTTTCGTTCGCGCAGGCGATGTTCAGGCAGAAGATTTCGGTCGCCGATTTGAGCCCGGCCGCGCGCGAGACCGCGTTGAAAAACGGCGCGGCGGTGGCCTACGATCCCAGCGAGACTGACGTCGTCAAGCGCATGATCAAGGAGACCGAGGGCGGCTTCGACGAGATCGTGGATTTTGCGGGTAACGAGAAATCCATGGCGTTTGCGGTTTCGGCGTTGGCGCGCGGCGGCAAGATCGTGGTCTCCGGCCTGATGGGCGGCAATTTCAGCCTGCCGATGGTGCAATGGATCTACAAGCGCATGACCATCGAGGGCTTCATGGTCGGCACGCTGGCCGAGGGCAAGGAATTGATGGCGCTGGCGCGTGCCGGCAAGATCAAGCCGACGCCGATGCGGGAAGAGCCGATGGCCGACGTCCAGAAATGGATCGAGGAACTGCGCGCCGGCAGAGTGGTTGGACGGATTGTGTTGAAGAACTGAGGCGGAGTCGTCACAGGCCGACGCGCTGGATCAACTTTCGGCTGATCGGTTTTGGCGGCTCGC
>DATIOS010000519.1:0-5102 GCA_035472915.1 Thermoanaerobaculia bacterium | reverse complement strand
CCGTGACGGTGGCCTGGCCCACGGCCTCGCTGACAGCGAAGCTCGGCTGCGAGAAGCGCAAGGCTCCGGGATGGGTATCCGGAGGCGGGCTCGCGGCGGCGACGTGGATGGTGCCGAACATACCGAACCCGGGCGAACCGTGATTTTGGCAGTGATAGCCGAAAGTTCCCACCGTGTTGAAAGTGCGGACGAAGGTCCAGGAGCTGAAAGACACTGGGCCGTTGGTGAAGCTGCCGTCGTCGGCCACGACGTTGTGCTCGCCGCCGGCGTTGTGCCAGGTCACCGAGTCGCCGGCCTGGATGTTGAGTGAAGCAGGGGTGTAGACGGTGATCACTCCCCCCACCGCGACGTCGACGTTCGCTCCACTCGCGGGGACGGCGAGGAAAGCGGCGACGACGACGGGAAACCAGACGATCGACGGGGTCGTCGGGATCCACGGGGCACTGCGATGCTGCATGAAGACATCTCCTCCAGGAATAGGCCGTAGCTGAGAGTCAGTCCCCGCGAGACGGGAAAAGGTTCTCGTTTCGCCGATTGAACTCTTGTTCGGGTTTCGGGGACATACTGTCCGACATGCCGCCGGACGACGAGCTCGTTCTACTGAGACGGGTGGCCGCGAAAGACCGCAAGGCCTTCGAGGCGCTCTACCATCTCTATTACCGCCGTCTGTTCGGCTATGTGCTGAAGCTCACCCGCAAGGCGGACGTGGTGGAGGAAGTGGTGAACGACGTCATGTTGGCCATCTGGAGTCACGCGCCCGGTTTCGACGGCCGCTCGCGCCCGTCGACGTGGATCTTCGGCATCGCCTACCACAAGGCGCTGAAGGCGCTGGCGCGGCGGCAGCCGGAATCGGCGAACGGCAGGGAGGGCCCGGAGCTGGTGGCGGAAGACGAGCCCGAAAGCCTGGCGGTGCGGCGGGAGCTGGCGACGGTGTTGGGGACCGCCCTTCACCGCCTGTCGCCGGAGCAGCGAGCGGTGGTGGAGCTGACGTATTTCTATGGGCTTGCCTACACGGAGATCGCCGAGATCGTGGGCTGCCCCGTGAACACTGTGAAGACGCGGATGTTCCATGCCCGGCGACGGCTGAAGGAGATGCTCCCCGAGTTGGGCGTGTCGAGCTACGCGGGCTAGGAGGGAACGATGCACGAACGCGAAGACCACGACGAGCGAATCCACCAGAGGATCTGGGAGCTCCTCCCCTGGTACGTCAACGGCACGCTCTCCGAAGCGGACCGGGAGCGGGTGGAGGACCACTCCGCCGTCTGCCGGCGTTGCCGGGACGAGATCGAAACCTGCCGGCAAACCTCGGAGGCGATCCAGGGTTTGGGCGAGGTGGCTCCGTCGCCCCATCCCGTGCAGCTCCAGCGAGTGTTGGCGCGCATCGACGAGGCCGAGCAGGCGGAGAAAAGTGAGTGGCAGGAGCAGCGCGCCGGCCGCCGTCCCTTCGGCCTGCCCCTGCGAGCCTTCCAGGAGCTGATCGCCGCGACGCCACGGCCGCTGCGCGGCGCCCTGATGGCGCAGGTCGCCATCATCGTGCTGCTGGTGGGCGTCCTCGTTTGGACCGAGCTCCGAACGGTCAGATCTCCTGCCGTGCCCGGAGCGCCGGTCATCTACCAGACGCTGTCCGATTCGGCGCCGGCGCAGCGTCCGGGGGGAACGGTCGCCCTGCGGATGATGTTCTCGCGGGGGGCCACGGAGAAGGAGATCCGCGATCTCCTGCTGGCCGTCCATGGCGAGATCACGGCCGGCCCGTCGCCCTTCGGCGCCTACACCGTCGAGGTCGCGGCGGCGGGGCATCCCGTTTCCGTCGTTCTCACCCGGCTGCGCTCGGACTCCGCGGTAGCCCTCGCCGAGCCGGTGGCGGGGAGCGCGCCCGCCAAGGGAACCCGATGATTCAAAGCCGGGGACTGGGCGCCGCGGCGCTCCTCCTTCCTCTCCTGCTGGTGGGTTGCGCCGGCGCCACCCCCGGTCCGGTGACTTCCGAGTCTGTCGGCGCCCAGGCCTCCGGGCATAGCGCTACGTCTCAGCAGGTGATGGTGACCTTCCCGCCGGCGCCGCCGTCGCTGTGGACGCGGTACACCGCGGCGCTGGCCCGGACGTACCGCATGAGCATCGTCGTCGCCTGGACGCTGGCGTCGATCGACGAGTACTGCGTCGTCTTCGAGGTTCCCCGGGGACGGTCGCCGGCCGAAGTGATCCGGCGGCTCTCCTCCGATCCCCGGGTCGGGCTGGCGCAGCCGGTCGGGACCTTCGAGACGCAAACCGCTGGCGATCCGCTGGCCAACCTTCAGCACGGCTCGCAGGCTCTCCACGTCCAGCAGGCCCATCGCATGGCCACCGGCAAGGGAGTCAAGGTGGCGGTGATCGATACCGGGGTCGATTTCCAACATCCGGATCTGCTCGGGCGGATCGCCAAGGCCAGCGACTTCGTCCAGCATCGCAACGCGCCGTTCACCGCCGACGTCCATGGCACGGCGGTGGCCGGCGTGATCGCCGCCGGGGCCAACAACGACGTCGGTATCGTGGGAGTCGCGCCGGGTGCCGAGATCTACGCCCTCAAGGCCTGCTGGCCCCGATCTCCCGGATCGCGTGAAGCGGAGTGCAACAGCTATACGCTGGCCCTGGCCGTGGAGGCCGCCGTCGACGAGAAGGTCCAGGTGATGAATCTGAGCCTCGCGGGGCCGAACGACGGGGTGCTGGCCAAGCTCCTGACTGCCGCGGTGTCGCGGGGCATCGTGGTGGTGGCGGCCGACGGCGGCGCGCCCGGCCACTCGTTTCCGGCCAACGTCAAGGGCGTGCTCGGCGTGGTGGGCAGCGATGACCTGAAGGGGGGCCTCGCCCGCCCCACCGAGCGTTTCAGCTCATCGCTGGCGGCGCCGGCGATCGACATCATCTCCACGGCTCCCCCCAACTCCTACGACTTCTTTTCCGGCAGCTCGCTGGCGGCCGCCGAGGTCACCGGCATCGTCGCCCTGCTGCTGGAAAAGAATCCCAAGCTGAGCCCGGCTCAGATCCGCGAAATCCTGCAAAAGACCTCCCATCCCCTGGCACCGCCTCCCGGTCTCCCCGACCCGCCCGTCGCCCAGGCCGACGCCTGTGCCGCGGTCGCCGCGCTGTCGGGTGGGGAGGGGTGCTCCTAGGCGCAGCCTTCGCTGTAATGTCCTTTGTAAGGTCCGCCAACGACAGTGGTGTCGATGGATAGGAGATTTTCCGGCGGCGGCGTGGCTATTTTCCTCGAACAGGGGCCGCGGTGGCTTGCCGAGATTTGCAAGGCGCTGACGACGGGCGACGTCGGGTCCCTGGCCTTGGCGGCTCACGACCTTGCGGGCGCCGCTTCCGTCCTGGGTGCCGGCGTCCTGGGGCAGCACTGCAGCGAGGTCGAGGCGCTCGCCCGGCGCGGCGAGATCGACGTCGTCGGCGAGCGCCTGCCGGTGCTGATGGCGGCCTGGGAGCGCGCCGAGTTGGAGCTCCGGTCAGTGGTTGAGTGGGTATTCGTTGATCCAGTGGAAGCCCCGGCTGACGAGCAGGAAGTCCGAGGTGTCTGCCCGCCGTAGCGTGGCCCGGATCTTCCGGCCGTCGAACGTCCCCTCCATCGCCACCAGCCCCGGAGCCGTCTGGGTATAGGTGAGGGTGGACTTCCACTTCGAATCTTCGACCTTGGTCAGAATCAGGACGTTGGACTTCGGCGCGTGCTTGAAGAGGAAGCGCCGGCGGGAATCGCTCATCGCCTGGATCGCCATGCGCATGGGGCGATCGAAGATCATCCGCCGCCAGCGGAACGGCTCGGTGATCAGCGGCGGCAACACCTGCCCGTCGGCCTCGAACGTCTCGACGTTCCAGATTCCGTACAGCGTCGCCTTGGGCGCCAGGTCGCCGTACGTCGTGCGCCCAACCCAGCCTTGATTCAGCGCCAGGTAGGCAAGCCAGACGACCAGGAGCGTTCGCAACACGAGCGCGCCGCGGTGTTGCCACGTCCGCTTGAACAGCGGCGGCAACGGCAGGGGCTCCACCGGCCGGTTGAGCACCAGGAAATTCGCCAGCCGGCGCAGCTCGGAAAAGCAGAGGAAGATCGCCATGGCGAGCAGATGCAACGAGTAGAGCTTGACCGGCACGTCGTAGCTGAAGTTGAGCATCACGATGTTGCTCAACACGGTGATGCTCAACAGCGCTCCCAGCAGCGTGGTGCGGCGGGTGACGAGGAGCAGGCCGCCGAGGAATTCGCCGAGACCCGTGAAGACGTTGAAGCTCTGGGAAGAGCCCATGAACGTCCACAGCAGCCCCATGGGAGATTGGTCGCCGACCGGTTGGATCAACCGGTCGAGTGTCGGGTTGGGGAACTGGGACTTGATGATCTTGGCCCCGCCGTAGGAAATCATCGCCGCAGCGAGCGAAAAGCGGACGTAGATCCGCAGCCAGACGTAGAGTCGCGAATATTGGGTCCGCCGCCGGTCGAGGACCGACCACACGAGAGTCGCCGCCGCGGCGATCGCCGCGAAGAGAAAAATCTGAACGTAGTTGTAAGTCGTGTCGCCGCTGCCGTTGGGGAGGACGGTGATTTCGACATGGAACAGGTGCTTTCCCACCCACGGTACGGCCCAATTCCAAATATTGTCGTACGGTGCCGCCCACTCGTCGACATAGGGCAGCACGTTCAAGGGAAACGGAAAGATGTACAGCACCAGGTACGCAAAAATAAACCGGAAGAGTACCCGATTCACGGGCCGCCATGCCGCGGGTTGCGGCAGTTCCGAGGAGGAGCTCTCCTGATCCATTCTTGTCTCCGTCGAATCGCTTTCAAAATTGCTCAGTCGATGCCGGTGAGCACCAGCTTGCCCGACGGCGCGCATCATGGGAAAGTCTATCGCAGGAGTGCCGCGGCCAGCGGGGGCAAGGGTTCCTCATGGGGCTCTTGACCGGCTGGCGCCAGCACCGCAAGATACTCGCCACCGCGACCTTGGCCGAGCCGAAGCGCAGCCCATGACCGAGATTTCGCCAGAGGTACAGGAGTCCGCCGACCGGGTGACGGCCCGGCGTGCCCTGGTGGGCGTGGCGAGTTATCCGGTGGTCGTGGTTGTTTTCGGCCTGGCGGCCGGCCTGCCGGC
>DATIOS010000518.1:0-3702 GCA_035472915.1 Thermoanaerobaculia bacterium | reverse complement strand
TTCATCGTCATCCATCAGGTCTACGAGCTGTGGTTCAAGCAGGTGCTTCATGAGGTGGATCTGCTGCGCCGGGCTTTCGAGGGGAATGACCGGCCTTTGGCCCTGGCATCCCTCAAACGGATCCTGACGATCTTCAAGACTCTCGTCTCCCAGGTGGACATCCTGGAGACGATGACCCCGGTGTCGTTCCTCTCGTTTCGCGACCGGCTCGACAGCGCCAGCGGCTTCCAGTCGTTCCAGTTCCGCGAGTTCGAGGTCGCTCTAGGGAGCCGTGCGCCAGGGATCGCCGACCGGCTGCCCGAAGGAAGCCCCGAGCGGCGGCGGGTGGAGGAGCGGTTGTCGCAGCGTAGTGTGTACGACTCGTTTCTTCGCTTCCTGTCCCGCAACGGCCATGAGATTCCCTCGGACCTGTTGGACCGCGACGCCGCCTTGCCGGTGGTGGAGGACGAGCGGGTGCGGGAGATCCTCGTCCGCATCTACCACACGGATCCGGAGAACCGCGAGGTCTGCGAGCGACTGGTGGATCTCGACGAAGGGCTGCAGGAGTGGCGCTACCGCCACGTGAAGATGGTGCAGCGCACGATCGGCATGAAGATCGGCACCGGCGGCTCGGCTGGGGTCGAGTATCTGAAGAACACCCTCTCCAAGCCGCTCTTCCCCGACTTGTGGGCGATCCGAACGGCGCTGTAATAGACTGCGCAGGTGAGCAAAGCGTCATTTTCCGCTACTCGTGCGAGCGTTGAGTTGCGAGCCGTAGAGGTTTTGGGTGGGAGGGAGAAGGCTCTGCGCTGGCTGGATAGTCCCAACAGGGCCCTGGGAGGGAGAAGGCCGCTCGACCTGCTTGATACTGGACTCGGGACCAAGCAAGTCGAAGTAATTCTGGGACGTATCGAGACCGGCGTTTACAGTTGAGCCCTCGCCCGATACGCCTTCGCATACTCCGCCGGCGGCCTCCTGTCCCTCGGCCTCGTCCTGGCGTCGTCCGGCTTCGCCGAGATTCGCGCCGCTAGCTCAACTCCCGTCCAAAAGGAAAAGGCCATGACCCAGCATGCAACCGGACCGTTCGACGTCAAGGTGAACCCCCTGCCGCTTGCAGGTCCCGCCGAGGAAGCGACTCTCGGTCGGATGTCGATCGAGAAGCAGTTTCATGGCGATCTCGAAGCGACCTCCAGCGGGCAGATGCTCACCGCCTCGACGGAGGTCAAAGGCTCCGGCGCCTACGTCGCGATGGAGCGGGTGACTGGGAAGCTTCACGGACACGCCGGGACCTTCGCGCTCTACCACCAAGGCATCATGACGCGAGGAGAATCGCATCTGGAGGTCACCGTGGTGCCCGACTCCGGCACCGGCGAGTTGGTAGGGCTCGCGGGGACTCTGAAGATCATCATCGCCGAAGGGGGCAAGCACTCGTACGAGCTCGATTACACGCTACCCGACGCCAAGTAGGGCGATCCGGACGGCGCTGTAGGAGGCCGGAAAGATCCCCGTGCCTCGATTCGCAACGCCCTGGAAGAAACGGCAACGCCGTGGATCAGATGGCGCCGATCCGAATGAAAACGGAACGCGCCGGCTCCAAGCAATCCAGGCCGTTACCCCATGCGGCGCCGCGGCACAGATGAGAACGTCCCGCTTCAATCGGCGACGGCCTAGAAGAGATGGGAACGCCGTGGATGAGTTGGCGACGCGCCAGCTCAAACAATCCAGGCTGTCGCGATTTCAGGCGCCGCGGCAGAATCGCGAACGCCGTGGATCAGTTGGCGATAGCCCGGATGAAATGGGAACGCGCTGTTTCGAGATGAGCCGTGCCGTCGCGACTTCCGCTGCCGCGGCGGAAACGAGAACGCCACGCCTCAATCGGCGACGGTCTGGAAGAGATGGGAACGCCGTGGATGAGTTGGCGACGGCCTGGATGAAACGGAGACGGGCCGTCCGGAAATCCGTCAGCCCGTCCGCAGCTCTTCTCCGGCGTCGGACGGTGCCCCCCTACGATCCGCCGCCCTTCGGCACCAGGCGCACTTCGTCCACCTGGAACCGGAAGGTCCCCAGCGCCGGCCCTCCGCCCACGAAGATGCCCATGATGTCGCTACCGTCGAGGTTCAGGTCGCCGAAGGGCACAGTGACCTGCGTCCAGTCGGGGCCGGCGGTGAAGTTCTTGATGGCCGGCATCCGTCCCAGGCGGGTGGCGAAGAACATGAGCTCATAGCTGCGGCCATCTCCCTTGGTCCAGAAGGAGACTCCTTGGAACTTGGAGAGGTTGGCCGGAGCCATGGGGGCGGCGCCGGGGAGGAAAATCATCCCCGACCAGGGGAAGGCAAAGCCCGCCTTGACCTCACCCGAGATGGCGAGCGACTTGGCCGTGCCGGACGCGCCGCCGGCGACGACTTCCTTCTGCACGACGGAGACGCCGCCGGCCAGCTTGTCGGTTGAGTCCTGCCACCCGGAGCCGAAGGATGCCTTCAGGGTGCCGTCCTCGAAATTGCTGATCTCGCCTGTGGCGGGAACCTGTGCCGGCGCAGCGGTCGCCTCTGCGTTCTTCGGTGCCTTGGGGCGCGGAATCTCCTGGCCGATCTTCCAGACCTTCAGGATGTCGCGGCTGGCGGTGATGCTCGCCGTCGGATCACCTTTGACCAGCACCAGGTCGGCTCGCAGGCCCGGCGAGATACTGCCACGATCCTTCAAGCCGAAGGTCTTCGCCGGGACCGAGGTGGCGGCGGCCAGCGCCTCGGCGGGGGAAAGGCCGGCTTGCACGAGCAGCTCGAGCTCGCGGTGGATGCTCGGGCCGTGGGCGGTGCCGGGGTTCGGAGCGTCCGTGCCGGCGAGGATGGGCACGCCTGCCGCCTTGAGCTGGCGGACAGCGTCCAAGGCGTTCTGGAACCGCTGCTCGCCATGCTTGGGAAACTGCTTGCGGAGGTTCATGACCTCGTCCGACGTCAGGTAGGGCGACAGGCGCGGATCGTTCGTCAAGGATGCGCCGCTGGTGGCCCCTGTGGTGCTCTCCACCACGGTTAACGTAGGCGTAACGAACGCTTTGTGTTTCACGGCCAAGGCGACGAAACCAGCCTCCGGCGCGCGGTCGGTGAAGATGTGGACGAGCCCGTCCGCTCCGGCCTCCAGCGCTTCCTTTGCCGCGTCCTCGGTGCTGATATGCACTACCGCGAGCTTGCCGCGCTTGTGGGCCGCCTGGACGATGGCGGCGATGGTCGCCTTGTCGAGGGTGGGAATTTCGTGGCCGTAGAGCTTGCCATTCTCGGAGATGATCTTGATGTAGTCCGAGCCTTCGGCAATGCGGGCGTCCACCCAGGCTTGCGCCTCCTCGGGCTTGGTGAGGGTGGGCACTGACATGCCGTACTCGGTGCCGTGCCCGCCTGGAGCGGTGGCGAGATAACCGGCGCTCAGCAGGTCGGCCCGGCCGGGAGCGCCGGTCTTCGCCTGCTCGTCGCGCTGGGCACGGGCGAAGTCGGGACTGGTGAACATGTCGAGCTCGGTGGTGACGCCGAAGATGGCGGCCCGGGTCAACGCGTCACCCCAGGTGTGGGTATGACCATCGATGAAGCCGGGAAGCAGCGTGTCCCCGGAGCCGTCGATCACCTCGGCGCCGGCAGGCACGGCGACCTTTGCGCCCACGGCGCGGATCGTCCGGCCCTCGATGACGACAGTGCCGTCAGGAATCACCTTGGAGCCGTCGAAAATGCGAACGTGGGT
>DATIOS010000517.1:0-6876 GCA_035472915.1 Thermoanaerobaculia bacterium | reverse complement strand
CTCGCAGCGTTCGTTCTCGTGCTGCTGCCGACCGCGTGGACGATGGGACTGGGACTCGCCACGGGCCATCCCTACGGCCACGACGGCGGCGTCGTGCAGCTCCCGCTCGCGGTCGAGAAGGTGCTGGCCGGCGAGAGTCCTCATGGCATCAAGGTCCGGCTGGCGAGCGGCGAAGTAGGCCGAGTACAGGCCATCCTGCGTTCGGAGGGGAGCGGCGGAGAGGCGCCGTGATCGTGGTTCTCGTCCGGATCATTCAGGGAAAACGCGTGCTTTGAGGCTTGCCCGGGACAGAAATCCCGGGCAGGTTTCACGGCGTCCAGCGCCACACGCCCTGTCCGCGGAAAGCGGTCAGGAGAGCGCCTGGCGTTCGGGGATCAATTGCGATTGCCGGGCTTTCGCGGTCTGGAGCGCCTGGGAGGAGCGTCCACTTGGCGCCGCCGTCGGTGCTGCGATAGATGCCGTCGGCCAAGGTCGCTGCGAACCAGGTCGCGGAGCGTTCGTCGCGCGCGAAGTGAATGACAATGGCGCCGTCCGGCAAACCGACGCCCAGGGAATGCCAGTGCGCTCCGCCATCCTCGCTCACGAAGAGGCCGCCGACGGTTGCCGCAAGGAGTCTGTCTTTGATTTTGGGGTCCGCGGCGAGGGTCACAATCTCCTGAAGCTCCTCCGTCAGAACGCGCCAGGAGGCGCCGGCGTCCGTGCTGAGGGAAAGGGGCGGATGGGCTTGGAAGAAGGCCCCTTCGGCGGACACCCAGCGTCGCTTGGAGTCGAAAGGATCGACCACGTAGCCGGTGAAGCCGAGACAGTAGTCGACGCTCGCGACGTGCGAACAGGCGATGTCCAACCCTTCGCTGGCTCGGCGCCAGGTCGCACCGGCGTCGTCGCTGATCCAAAATGCGACACTGCCGAACGGACCGATGTCTTCGAACGCGAGCACCGCCAGGTATCGGGGCCGCGTCAAGTCGGACAGCAAGCCAGCGGCATGCGGCGGCCCGGAGGGCACAACGTGCCAATGATCACCGCCGTCCTGGCTTCGGCTGATGCCTCCCGGGCCGGCAGCGACCACGGCCGGAGCGCCTGCGTCGATCACCGACGCCGCACCCTCCGGCATCGGAATCTTTTTCCAGCTCTCGCCGCCATGACTGCGAAAGAGGCCGTCCGGACTGTTGCCGAACGGCGCATCCAGCGCGACGAGGTGAAGTGAGCCGCCAATGCTGGTGTGGACCTGCGCGGCCAGGCCGAAGCGTGCGTCGCCGGTGGTGATCCCACGGTCTCGCCGCGTCCAGGTACGCCCTCCATCCGTGCTCAGATGACGGCCGCTATACAGAACGTCACCGCCGGCTGCCTGAACGCTGAGCGCCATCTCGCCCCTGGGCAGGCGAGGTAGGCTCAGCCAAGTTTCGCCGCCATCCTTCGATTCGGAAAGCTGAAAGAAGGTCGCCGAACCAAAGGTGATGAGCTCGCCACCGACCCAGACGTGCCGGGCGTCTTTCGGGTCGATCGCCAGGACAGAGCAGCCGAAATTGGGAAGGGACAGGCGCGGGTACGGCAATCGGCGCCAATGCGCTCCACCATCGTCGGTCCGCGCCAGGCAGGCCCCTCCGACGCCATACATCGTGCCGGGAGACGAAGGCGCGATTTGCCCGCCGAAAAACCCGTCCTTGTAGCGCCCGCGCAGGTTCCAGGTTTGCCCTCCATCGGAGCTCGTCTCCAGGCCATTGGCGTCGACGACCACCAAACCGCCGCGCTCAACCTGAACCCAAGGCCCGACGATTGGCAGGGGCGCACCTTTCTGGAACGACTCGCCGCCATCGTGCGAGACGTCGACGCTGGAGCTAGAGCCGTCGGAGCCGACCCGATAGAGCGTCATAGGGTCGTGCGGATCGGCCAGTATTTGGAAGACCCAGAGCTGGAAGATATCGTCGGAAGGTGTGGCGAAGCGTCGCGACCAGGTGTTGCCCGCATCGGAGCTGCGCCAGAGCTCGCCTTCGCGAGTCCATATCCAGATCACCTTCGGATTCGAGGGGTCAATGGCGAGGGCGACGGAGGTGCGCTCGAGTCCTCGTTGAATGTTGCGCCAGGTCGCGCCCCCGTCCTCGCTTCTCCAGAGAAAAGCCTGTCCGTCCGAGTAAACGACGGCGCGAGCGTAGAGCAGCTCCGGCTGCCCTGGATCGAGGTGAACCTCGAGCGGCAGCTCGACGGGTCCGCCCACGGGCGACCAACCGGCCGAGGCGGGCGCCACCGCGGCCAGGAAAAAAGCACTTGCCGCGAGCCACCCACGCAGCTGGGTCTTGTTCATTGGGGAATCTTACTACTGCTTCGCAGCGCCCGCGTGAGAACTCGGTCAAAGGTGGCGGAGAAAGTCTGTTTGTCCTTCGGGCCGTAAGGACGCGGACCGCCGGTTTCGAGCAGACCCGCTCCTCGCAGGCCGTCCATCAGGTCGCGCACGGCGAGGCGGTCGGAGACGTTGTCCGCCGTGTACTCCTCGCCCCGCACGTCGATCACCGCGACTTGATTCTCCACCAGGCGGGCGGCGAGGGGAATGTCGGCGGTGATGGCGACGTCGCCCGGTTCGGCGTGGTCGGCGATGTGGCGGTCGGCAATGTCCGGGCCGCCCGCGACCCTCACGACGGTGACGAAATCGTTGCCCGGGGGAGCGGTCAGCCAGGAGTTGGCGACGAGCACCGCCTCCACCTGAAGGCGCCGGGCGGCCCGGAAGACGATCTCCTTGACGTCGCGGGGCGCGGCGTCGGCATCGATCCAGATCTTCATGGCCCGGCCACGCTATCAGAAGAGATCCCCAGTGACGATCTCCGCCGGCTTCGGCTACGATGGCGCCATGAAGAGCCATCGAATCGCATTGGGCATCGCGCTGATCCTGGGCCTGGGAATGGCGGCCGAGAGCCGCGGCCAGGACGACATCACCTGTTTCTGCCGGCTCGCCTTGCTGAGCGGCGCCGATCCAATGACCGGGGGCGTGGAAATCCGGGATTGGCAGTCGCTCCACGTCTACAACAGCAGCCCGTTCGAGGTCACCGGATTCCAGGTGAAGAACTGCGCCTCCCGGTGCATGGAGATGGCGCAGAAGGATCCCTTGTTTTCCGATCCGGCCAGCCTCTGCAAAAAGGTGGGGCACTCCTTCGACGGCCGGCGGCAAGCCAGCGCACGGTTGCAGGACAAACTGCCCGTGCGCGCCTTTTTCGTCCCCTTGAAGTGCTGCCCGGCCGCCGCCGGACCGGTCACTTGTCCCAAGGACTGGACGTTCGACGACAAGGGTCCAGTCGATCTCAAGTGCAGGCGGAGCGCGGGCCATATTGCGGCCGAACCGCTGCCGCCGAACGGCACGGCGATCGGGAGCTGGGGCATTGTGCTCGGCTCGGAGGTCTGGCAGTGGGGTCCGCAGGCGCCTCCGCCGCCGGGCACCGCGGCGCCGGCGGATTTTCGTCCCTGCTCCTGAGGGCTGCGTACGCTTCGCAATCGCCGATCTTTGCCGTAGACTCCGCCGGCAAGCTGACCTCTCTCAGGAGGGACATCGATGGGAACCGTCGCGAATGTCGCCGTGGGCTTGGTGGCTGCTCTGCACCTCTACTTTCTGATTCTCGAAATGTTCCTCTGGAACAAGCCGTATGGCCGCAGGACGTTCGGGTTGACTCCCGAGTTTGCAGCCTCCACGGCGTCGCTCGCCGCGAACCAGGGGCTCTACAACGGCTTTCTGGCTGCGGGGTTGATCTGGGGACTGATCCTTGGCGGGGGCGCCGGTTTCCACATCAAGATCTTCTTTCTCTCCTGCGTGATCATCGCCGGAATCTTCGGAGCGGTCACCGCCAACCGGAAGATCCTGTTCGTCCAGGCCATTCCCGGATTGATCGCGCTCGTCCTACTGCACCTCTGATACCCCAATGCCTTCTACGCCGCACGTCGAGAAGCACTTCACGGCCGGTGAGAAGGTTCGCGACGTCGTCATCGGCATGGCCGATGGCTTGACGGTTCCTTTTGCCCTTGCCGCCGGCCTGTCCGGGGCGACGACGTCTTCCAAAATCGTGGTGACGGCGGGACTCGCCGAGATCGCCGCGGGCGCCATCGCCATGGGGCTTGGTGGCTACCTTGCGGCGCGCAGCAACGCGGAGCACTATGCGAGCGAGCGGCGGCGCGAGAATCAGGAGATCGTCGAAGAGCCGGATGCTGAGAAGGCGGAGGTCAAACAGATCTTTCTCACCTATGGCCTCGACGAGCCGGAGGCGGACCAGATCGTCGAGGCCATGAGCCAGCGGCCGAAGGCCTGGGCAGACTTCATGATGCGCTTCGAGCTGGGCCTGGAGGAGCCGGACCCCAAGCGGGCCCTCACCAGCGCGATGACCATTGGCCTCTCCTACATCGCGGGAGGATCCATTCCCCTGTCACCCTACTTCTTCGTGGATCACGCCACCTCGGCGCTGCTCGCTTCGATCGTGCTGACTCTTCTGGCCCTGATGGTGTTTGGCTACGTCAAGGCCCGGCTCACAGGCGCGCATCCAGTGCGCGGCGCCTTCCAGACGGTGGCGATCGGTAGCGTGGCGGCCGCGGCGGCGTTCGCGATCGCCAAGGCAGTGTCCTGAGAGGCAGAGGCCAGGAATCCACCCGAGTCCGGGGCTGTTCTCTGCACCGAGAGGAGGGAATTCCCAATGGCTGAAGGAATCATTCGAACCTGCCCCTCTTGCGGCAAGAAGAACCGGATTCGCTACTCCCGTCTGAACGAACAGGCCCAGTGCGGCTCCTGTGGCACGACGCTGCCGCCGCCGTCCGAGCCCGTCGCGGTGGACCATGGGACGGAGCTCGCCGGAGTGTTGTCGGAGTCGAGCCTGCCCGTGTTGGTGGATTTCTGGGCTCCTTGGTGCGGACCCTGCCGCTCGGTGGCGCCGGAGATCGCCAAGGTGGCGGAGCGCAACGCCGGCCGTCTCCTGGTGGTGAAGGTCAACACCGACGTCGACCCGGCCTTGGGTTCGACCCACCGCATCCAGTCCATCCCCACGATGGCTCTCTTTCGGGGCGGCCGGGAGGTGGCCCGGGAGCTTGGCGCCCGTCCCGCAGCGGCCATCGAGAGCTTCGTTCGCCAGGCTCTCGGCGTGGCGGCTTGAAGCTTTTCTCCAGACAGGACGGGCTCCGCGTTGGACTTGGCTTAGCGTAGGGGCGGGTCTGGACGGCAGGGTTGGGGGCTCGACCCGCCCTGGCGAGGATCCGCTCGACACTGCAGGGCGGGTCGAGCCCCCTCCCGCCCGTCCAGACCCGCCCCTACGCCAGGCCAAAGCGCAATTTGGGGGGCCTTCGAACTGTTACAAACCGTGCAGGTTCACTAGAGGGGCGACAAAAAGCCGTTCCGCTGGTATCCTCAAGCGCTCTCTCTCGACGAGTGCCAGGAATCCGCCGACGCCGGCGGGACGGTTTAACTGGGCTTCCGAGCCCGGATTTGTGGACGGGACTGCTCCTTTGGAGACCATAGTGACTGAAGCGACCTCCTCGAGACCCGGTATCAACTGGTTGAATCTCATCTTCCTCGTCGGCACCTTCCTCGCCGCCCTCATCACCACGCCCTGGTATCTCGTAACGCATGGGCTGGGCTGGCCCGAGGTGTTGACCTTCTTTTTCATCTGGTTGTTCGTCGGGCTCTCGGTGACTGCCGGCTACCACCGGCTCTTCGCGCACAAAACCTACCAGGCCGCCTGGCCGGTGCGCCTCTTCCTCCTGATCTTCGGTGCCGGCGCCTTGGAGAACTCGGTTCTCAACTGGGCCGCGGATCACCGGGTGCACCACTCGCACGTCGACGAGGAGCGCGACCCCTACAACATCCAGAAGGGCTTCTGGTGGGCGCACATCGGCTGGATCTTCTTCGAGAACGAGACGCCGAACCCGAGCGTCGTCCGCGATCTGCGGGATGACAAGCTCGTCGTCTGGCAGGACAAGTACTACGCCGCGATCGGCATCGGCGTCGCTTTCGGTATTCCGCTGATCGTCGGCCTGCTCACCGGCCACGTCCTCGGCTGCCTGATCATCGGCGGCATCCTGCGGGTGGTGGTGAGCCACCACGGCACCTTCTTCATCAACAGCCTCTGCCACATGGTGGGCCGGCAGCCTTACAGCACCGAGCACAGCGCCCGCGACAGCCCGATCATGGCGGTCCTGGCCTTCGGTGAGGGCTACCACAACTACCACCACAGCTTTCCGTTCGACTATCGGAACGGCGTGAAGGTCTGGCAGTTCGACCCCGCCAAGTGGATGATCTGGACCTGCGCCCGCCTGGGGCTGGCCCGCGATCTCCGGCGTGCTCCCGAAGCGGCGGTGCTGAAGGCCAAGATCGAAGTGCAGTTCGAGTCCGCCAAGGAGCGGCTGCAGCGGGTGGTCCACGACTTCCGTGAGCAGCATGAGGTGCAGCTCCAAGAAGCCTATGCCCGGCTTCAGGAGAGATTGCACGACCTGCTTTCGTTGCAGCGTCGGAGCAAGCCCCGGCCGGTGCCTGCCGATCAAGAGCATCTACCTCTTGAGACCCGCATCGGCCTGACCTACCACGCTCTGGAGGAGTCCCTCAGGGAGTGGAAGCAGACCCTGCGGCAAATGAACCGGCTGCCTATCGCCGCTGCCGCCTGAGAAGGAGTCCGAGCATGAGCGGTCCCGTGAGATTTCGGTGGCCGCTGGCCGCCGGCTCGCTTCTGTCAGTCCTGGTCCTGGGTTCGCCTTCGGCGGCCCAGGGCCCGTCTCCCTCCATCCCTGCCGAAGTGAGAGCCACGGCTTCTGCTCTACGCAGCCAGGCGCTCCAGGGCACCAAGGCCCTCGACATCGTCCGCTCGCTCACCGTCGAGGTGGGCCCCCGGCCTGCTGGCTCCAAGGGATATGACGCCGCTGTGG
>DATIOS010000516.1:0-6178 GCA_035472915.1 Thermoanaerobaculia bacterium | reverse complement strand
AGGTTGAGGCGGAACTGCAGCGCCTGCGTGCCGGATACCCCGATCTCCCACGGTCCCTCGTTCGGAAGGTACCCTTGGAACTGCCCCTGCGGATCCGAACGGAATGAGGCGCTGCCGCGATCGTTGTTGAAGTCGAGCGCCGCCGGCAGCGGGCCTCCCCGCCAGGTGAGCCGGCCTTGCACGGGGATGAACGGGACCTGCAGGCTCAGAGACTTTGACCCGAGCACGAGACTGACCTTCTGTTTCTGCCAGACGTTCTTCTCCGCCAGGCCGACGGCGAGCCAGTAGTCTCCCGGCGGCAGGCCCTGAACCTGCCAGCGGCCCAGCGAGTCACTGGTGCCGGTCACCAGCCGCCAGGTCTCTCCCTCGTCCATGCGCCGGTCCGGCTGTAGGAGGAAGTTCCAGGGTTGGCGATCGGGGCTGGTGAAGGGCTGGACGGTAACGTCGAGCCCCACCGGGGGCCTGACCCAGAGGGGCTCCGGCATCTCGAACGAGCGGTCGCCTTCGATGACGATGGGGTCGGAGTGGGCAGTGGGAAGACCCGGCTCGCTGGCGCGGACGACGTAACGCCCCGGCTTGACGCCCGCAAACCGGAAGAAGCCCCAGGGCCGCGTGGTGGACTCCAGGGAAATCGTCCGCATTGGTCGGGTGGCAAAACGGAGGCTGCCCACACTCTCCGGCGACAGGCTCACCAGGACGGAGTGGGTCGGAATCTCCTCGTCGAGGGTACGGACCCAGCCGGAAATTGCGGCCCCGCGCTCCAGCTTGACGTCGAGGCTCCTGGTTTCCCCAGCCTCCACCCCCACGCTCCACCGGTATTCCGGCATCATGGCCGTCCCCTTGAACCTGAGGTCGACCCGCCCGGCCGGGATCTCGCAGACGCACTCCCCATCGCGCAGCGGAGCAATCAGCTCGGTCTCCCAGGGCTGATTCTCCTGTCCCCGAAGTACCCGACTGGGCCGCACCCGCACCGCCAGCTCTCGCGGCACGCTCTGGTCCGCCGGCGAGGCGACGCTGATCTTGACCAGGCCGCGGGCGACCGGCGGCGCGCCGGCCGGGTTCGAGGCGAGGACTGCGAGGAGAAGGAGGCCGGCGGTCTTCATAGCGAGTCCCCTGGCGAGCCGTTTCGAGTTGTCTCTTGAAGTATACGGAAGCCGGAACGGGAGCGTCGCGCGCAAGGTCCTGGTATCCGGTTGACAATCCCCCCCGCCCTGCTATCATGGAATTCGTACCGAATCAGTCCTGTTTTTAGGACTCGGGGAAACCGAAGGGCCAATCGATATGATCCGCATCACCAAACAGACCGACTACGGAATCGTCCTGTTGACTCATCTCGCAAGCTATCCCGAGCGTCAATTCAACGCGCCGGAGCTGGCGGCGGAAGCGCATCTGCCGCTGCCGATGGTCAGCAAGATCCTGAAGCTGCTGGCGCGGGAGGGTCTGCTGACCTCCCACCGCGGCGTCAAGGGCGGCTACGGGCTGGCCCGGCAGGCGGAAGAGATCTCCATGGCGGAGATCATCGCGGCCCTCGAGGGACCCATCGCCCTCACCGAGTGCATCAGCGTCGAGGGCGACTGCTCTCACGAGCCGCTCTGCCCGGTGCGCTCCAACTGGCAGCGCATCAATCAGGCGGTGCGCGCGGCACTGATGGGAATCTCCCTGTCGGAGATGGCCCGCAGCCGGCCGGCCGGTCCTCAAGGGCTGGTGACGCTGGGCGCCGGCACCGCCCGCAACGCTTTTGCGGCTACCGCGCTCCACGAGGTTTGACAGCTCTCCGGTCCTCCGGGACCTCGATTTTTTGAAGAAATAATTAGAGGAAACCATGCAGACGCCGACTGAAACCATCGAGCATTTTGCAACCCAGGACTATAAGTTCGGCTTCATCACCGACGTCGAACAGGACATTTTCCCGCCGGGCCTTTCCGAGGACGTCGTCCGCGCCCTTTCGGCCAAGAAGGAAGAGCCCGAGTGGATGCTCGAATGGCGCCTCAAGGCCTATCGCCACTGGCTCGAAATGGCGGAGCCGACGTGGGCGAACGTCCACTATGCTCCCATCGACTACCAATCGATCGCCTATTACGCCGGACCGAAGCCCAAGGGCTCGGGGCCGAAGAGCCTCGACGAGGTGGATCCCGAGATTCTCGCCACCTACGAGAAACTGGGCATTCCCCTCCGCGAGCGGGAGATGCTCGCGGGCGTGGCCGTGGACGCGGTGTTCGACAGCGTTTCCGTGGCCACCACTTTCAAGGCGAAGCTGGCCGAGGTCGGCATCATCTTCTGCTCGTTCTCCGAGGCGGTGAAGAATCACCCCGACCTCATCAAGCTATATCTCGGTTCGGTGGTGCCCTACTCGGACAACTTCTTTGCCACGCTCAACTCGGCGGTGTTCTCCGACGGCTCGTTCGTCTACGTGCCGAAGGGAGTGCGCTGCCCGATGGAGCTCTCGACCTACTTCCGCATCAACGCCCTCAACACCGGGCAGTTCGAGCGCACGCTGATCATCGCCGACGAGGGAGCCTACGTCTCCTACCTGGAGGGTTGCACGGCGCCGATGCGCGACGAGAACCAGCTCCATGCGGCGGTGGTCGAGCTGGTGGCGCTCAAGGACGCCACGATCAAGTATTCGACCGTCCAGAACTGGTATCCGGGCGACGCCAACGGCAAGGGCGGCATCTACAACTTCGTCACCAAGCGCGGCAAGTGCGATGGGGCGAACGCGAAGATTTCCTGGACGCAGGTGGAGACCGGTTCGGCGATCACCTGGAAATATCCCAGCGTGATCCTCAAGGGCGACAACTCGGTGGGAGAGTTCTACTCGGTGGCGCTGACCAAGGGCTATCAGCAGGCGGACACCTGCACCAAGATGATCCACATCGGGAAGAACACGAAGAGCACCATCGTCTCCAAGGGCATCTCCGCCGGCCACGGCCAGAACACCTATCGCGGCCAGGTGAAAATCCTCAAGGGTGCGGACAACGCCCGCAACTTCTCGCAGTGCGACTCGATGCTGATCGGCGATCAGTGCGGCGCCCACACCTTTCCGTACATCGACGTGCAGAACCCGTTGGCGCGGATGGAGCACGAAGCCTCGACCTCGAAAATCGGCGAGGACCAGATTTTCTACTGCAACCAGCGCGGCATCGCCACCGAGGACGCCGTGTCGATGATCGTCAACGGCTTCTGCAAAGAGGTCTTTCGCGAGCTGCCGATGGAATTCGCCGTCGAGGCCCAGAAGCTGCTGGCCGTCAACCTGGAGGGAAGCGTCGGCTGATCCGATGCGTCTCCAATCCAAAATCTGAAATCCAAAATCCAAAATCGGAATCCAAATAACATGCTCGAGATCAAGAACCTGCACGCCTCCGTAGAGGGCAACGAGATCCTGAAGGGGATCGACCTGACGATTCGCGACGGCGAGGTACACGCCGTGATGGGTCCCAATGGCTCGGGAAAGAGCACGCTCGCCCGGGTGCTGGCCGGCCAGGAGGCCTATGAGGTCACCGCCGGACAGGTGATTTTTGATGGTCAGGACCTGCTGGATATGGACCCCGAGGAGCGCGCTCGCGAGGGAGTCTTCATGGCCTTCCAGTATCCGGTGGAGATTCCCGGAGTGAGCAATACCTACTTCCTCAAGGCAGCCCTCAACGCCGTGCGCAAGCACCGCGGCCTGCCGGAAATGGACGCTCTCGAATTCCTTTCCATGGTGCGCCAGAAGATGAAACTGGTGCAGATGGAGGAGACGCTGCTCAACCGGCCGGTCAACGAGGGTTTCTCGGGCGGTGAGAAGAAGCGCAACGAGATCTTTCACATGGCGGTGCTGGAACCCAAGCTCTGCATCCTCGACGAAACGGACTCGGGGCTCGACATCGACGCCTTGCGCATCGTCGCCGACGGCGTCAACGCGCTGCGCTCGAAGGACCGCTCGTTCCTGGTGATCACTCACTACCAGCGGCTGCTCAATTACATCGTGCCGGACTTCGTGCACGTCCTGGTGGACGGCCGGTTCGTCCGCTCGGGCGGCAAGGAGCTGGCCCTGGAGCTGGAGGATAAGGGTTACTCCTGGCTCGAAGAAATGACCGCGACGTCCGCCGCACCGGTGGGAGCCTAGGGGCCATGCCTGTGACGGAGATTCAAGCGCCGGCAGCGCTCGCACCGTATCTCGCCGACTTCGAGATCTACAATCGCGAGCGGCTGGATGAGCCGGCGTTCGTCCAAGCGTTGCGCCGGGCGGGGCTGGAGCGCTTCGCGGCTCTCGGCTTTCCTACCACGCGCCAGGAGGACTGGCGGCTGACCAGCGTCGCATCTATCGCCCAGGGGACGTTCCATCGCTCCCAGGGCGATCCCAACGCGGTGGCGCCAGAGCAGATCGCACCCTACGATTTCCCATGCGCCGCGCGTCTGGTGTTCGTGGACGGCCGGTTCTCCTCCCGGTTGTCCTCCTCCACGGAGCTGCCCTCGGGAACCATCGTCACCAACCTCGCAGCGGCCCTTGCGTCGACGCCCGGTCTGGTAGAGCCCTGGCTCGGCCAGCTCGCCGGCTTCGAGCAGCAGCCGTTCGTGGCCCTCAACACGGCGTTCCTGGGCGACGGAGCTTTCATTCGCGTTCCCAGGGGTGGGACGTCGGGGCTGATCCACGTCCTCTTCCTGTCGTCCTCCGAGGACGGCCGGGCGACCGTGTCCTATCCGCGCAACCTCTTCGTCGCCGGCGAGAACAGCCAGCTCACGGTGGTGGAGACCTACGCCGGCACCGGCGCCTACTTCAACTGCCCGGTGACCGAGCTGGTGGCGGGGCCCAACTCGGTGGTCGACCACTACAAGGTGCAACGGGAAAGCCGCGACGCCTTCCACGTCGCCACCTTCCAGGTACAGGGCGAGCGCGCCAGCGTGCCCCGCTCCCACTCGATTTCCCTGGGCGGCGGATTGGTACGAAACGACGTCAACGCCGTGCTGGCCGGCGAGGGTATCGACTGCATCCTGAACGGCCTCTACCTGGTGGACGGCCGGCAGCACGTGGACAATCACATGCGGGTGGAGCACGCCAAGCCCCACTGCTCCAGCCACGAGCTGTACAAGGGAGTTCTGGACGGCAAGGGGCGGGCGGTGTTCAACGGCCTGATCCACGTCCACCCCGGCGCCCAGAAGACGGACGCCAAGCAGTCGAACCGCAATCTCCTGGTGTCGCGGGAGGCGGTGGCCAACTCCAATCCGCAGCTCGAGATCTACGCCGACGACGTCAAGTGCACTCACGGCTCGACGGTGGGCCAGCTCGACGAGGACGCCGTCTTCTACCTCCGTTCGCGGGGCATCGGCGAAGAAGCGGCGCGCAGCCTGCTGACCTGGGCCTTCGCCAGCGACATCGTGGAGCGCATCCAGGTGGAGCCGGTGCGCAAAGATCTCGAGGAGTTCCTTTTCGCCCGCCTGCCCAAGGGCGAGGTCGTCCGGCAGGCGGTTTGAAACGAGCCGGGCGGAGCCCGAAACGTTTATGGTAGTTACAACCGAGAGGCCCACCGAAACGACTGCTCCCGCCTACGACCTCGACCGGGCGCGGGCGGATTTTCCCATCCTCGCGCAAAAGGTACAAAACCTGCCTCTCGTCTACCTCGACAACGCCGCTTCCACCCAGAAGCCGCGAGCGGTGATGGACGCCATCGCCGCCTGCTACGGCGAGTACTACGCCAACGTCGAGCGCGGCGTACACACGCTTTCCCAACGCTCGACGGCGACGCGAGAGCAGGCGCGGGAGACGGTGCGCCGGTTCCTCAACGCGCCCAGCGCCGAGGAAATCGTTTTCGTTCGCGGCACCACCGAGGCCATCAACCTCGTGGCCGCGAGCTGGGGCCGGCGCAACGTCGGCGCCGGCGACGAGATCCTCGTCACCGAGTTGGAGCACCACTCGAACATCGTTCCCTGGCAGCTCCTCTGCGAGGAGCGGGGAGCGGTGCTGCGAGTAGCACCCATCGACGACCGCGGCGAGGTGATTCAAGAGGAGCTGGAACGGCTCCTCTCCCCCCGCACCCGGTTGGTGGCCGTGGCCCACGTCTCCAACGCCTTGGGCACGGTCAATCCGGTGCGCGAGATCGCCGAGCAGGCGCATCGGGTAGGCGCCCTGGTGCTGGTGGACGGCGCGCAGGCCGCGCCGCATCTGGCGCTCGACGTCCAGGCTCTGGGTTGAATAATCTCA
>DATIOS010000515.1:0-2077 GCA_035472915.1 Thermoanaerobaculia bacterium | reverse complement strand
CGTGGGGCGTCTCCGAGGCGGAGAAATCGTTCCAGTACCGATGACTATCCGGCGGGCAGACCTTCGTTCCGGACCGCATTATTTCCAGTCGAATCGGCTTGGCCGCACGTACCTTCCCCGTCCAACCTGCCGCCGTCGCTTCATTTCAGATTGGTCCGTCTTTCCCGATCCGGAGACGCCCCACGGGGTACCCCGTGGGCGTCTCTACATTGGGGGGGCGAAGCGGTGGCGTGATTCGAGAAGGCCGCGCCCGTAGCAGGCCTTGTTCATCGCGCGGACAGGGGGGCACCTTGAGAAGATGCCCCGGCGATCGCGCGCGATCACCTCCTCTTGAAACGACTCGACCTCCGTAGGGGGCCTATCAAGAGAGGTGCCCCGAGAGGCGGCGAGCGGGGCAGAATTCCGGTGACCGGGATCCTGCGAACGCGTGCCACGGTGTAAACTTCCCCCTCTTGAGTGAGCCTTCCCCTTGAATCCCACGGAAAATAGCAAGGCGGCCAGCGCTTCGGTGCGTCTGTCGGCGGTCGACTATGCGTGGTTGCGCATGGACGATCCGACCAATCTGATGATCATCAACGGCGTCCTGGTGCTCGGGGCGCCGGTGGCCCGCGAGCGCATCGGCCGGCTCCTGAAGCAGCGCCTCCTGCCCATTTCCCGCTTCCGCCAGCGGGTGGTGTTGACGGGCGGCGATCCCCATTGGGAAACCGTCCCCGAAGTGGATCTCGATGCTCATCTGGAGGAGGTGACGCTCCCGGCGCCGGGTGGCGATAAGGAGCTGGCCGACCTGATCAGCGCGCAGATGAGCGAGCCCCTGGATCTCAGCCGGCCGCTGTGGCGCTTTCTCCTCGTCCAGGGCTACGGCGGCGGCTCGGTGATCTTCGGCCGCCTCCACCACTGCATCGGCGACGGCCTCGCCCTGCTCCTCGTGCTGCTCTCCCTGACCGATACAGACGCCGGGCGGCAGCACGAGACGGAGACTGTCGAGGAGGAGGCCCTGGACAACCCGTTCCTCGGCCTGCTCCTCGACTCGCCGCGCAGTGTCGAAGCGGAGTGGGAGATGATCGAACGGATCATGCCCGATGGCTTGCGGCTGCTCGAAGCCTCCGCCGAGGCGTTCAAGTCGATGGGAATCGTGACCACAGGGGTCGCCTCGACCGGCGCCTTGGCCCGCTTGGTGCTGCGTCCTTCGGATCCAAAGACCGTCTTCAAAGGTCCGCTCGGTGTGCCCAAGAAAGTCGCCTGGTCGGACAAGATTCCGGTGGAGGAAGTGCGGGAGATCGGTAAGACACTGGGGGGGACGCTCAACGACGTCCTGCTCTCGGCGATGACCGGCGGCCTGCGGCGCTACCTGGATCGCAAAGGCGAGCGCGGGGAAGGAATCAACTTCCGTGCCGCCATGCCGGTGAACCTGCGACCGCTGGCGCGGATGGCGGACCTCGGCAATCAGTTCGGTCTCATTTTCCTCTCGCTGCCGGTGGGGGCGAAGAACGCTCTGGAGAGGCTGAAGGAGCTGCGGCGGCGGTCCCTGGCGCTCAAGCGCTCGGCCGAGCCGGTGGTGGTCTACGCCATCCTGCGGATGCTCGGCATCGTGCCGCTGGCGGTGCAGAAGCTGGTGGTGGCGATCTTTGCCACCAAGGCGACGGCGGTGATGACCAACGTTCCGGGCCCGCGCGAGACGCTCTATCTGGCGGGCAAGCCGATCGACGAGATTTTCTTTTGGGTGCCCCAGTCCGGCCGGGTGGGGCTCGGCATCAGTATCTTCAGCTACGCCGGCCACGTGCGGCTGGGAGTGGGCACCGACGCCGGCTTGATCCCGGACCCTGAGGCCGTGGTCGCGGGATTCCACGAGGAATACGCCGAGCTGCGGCGACTGGCTGGCAGGTGATAGGATAGCCTCTCACGCCTGATCCTGACCCAGTGATCCTGACCCAGGAAGCTACCGTTTGATCGGCAGCACGATCTCCCGCTACAAGATTCTCGAACGTCTCGGTGGCGGCGGTGCGGGCGTCGTGTACAAGGCCGAGGACACCCGGCTGGAGCGGCTGGTCGCCCTCAAGTTCCTCTCCTCCTACCGCGC
>DATIOS010000514.1:0-14853 GCA_035472915.1 Thermoanaerobaculia bacterium | reverse complement strand
TAGTTTTCATACGTCACCTCGTTGCGTTTCGCGATGCCAGAGTTAGTTGGGAAAGGGAATGGGCACCGCGACTGCTCTCGGGATGTAGTTAAGGGCAAGATCCGTGCCGGGTCCACGCCCAAGGCCCTCACCCCTGCCCTTCTCCCGACCTCCCAGGGGAGAGGACGGGGGTGCGGCTCTCAGGGGACGGGAGCGTGCTAGCATCCGGACGTTGAGACTTAGAGCCCCTTCCCCGCCTTCGCTGAGAGATCCCGAATGAAGGTCGCCGTCGTCGGCGGCGGGCCGGCAGGCCTGTATTTCGCCCTCCTGCTCAAGAAGGCAGACCCGGCTCATCAGGTCACCGTTTTCGAGCGCAACCCCGCCGGCGCCACCTTCGGTTGGGGAGTCGTCTTCTCCGACCAGACGCTCGGCAACTTCCAGGCCGCCGATCCCGAGACGTTCCTGGAGATCTCCGCCAGCTTCGCCCGCTGGGACGACATCGACATCCACTTCAAGGGGCGAACGATCACCTCCGGCGGCCACGGTTTCGCCGGGCTTGCCCGCGTCAAGCTGCTGGATATCCTCCAGCGCCGAGCCGCGGGTTTGGGGGTCGAGCTGCGCTTCGGCGTCGAGGTGCGCGACGACTCGGACCTTCCTGCCTTGCTCGGCGACGCCGACCTGCCGGACCTGATCGTCGCGGCCGACGGTGTGAGCTCCGCCGTCCGCCGCCGCCACGCCGGCGTCTTTTGCCCCGACCTCGTGGCCGGCAAGGCGCGGTTCGTGTGGCTGGGCACCACCCGGCTGTTCGACGCTTTCACCTTTATTTTCGTCGAGAACCGGTACGGGATCTTCCAGGCCCACGCCTATCGCTTCAGCGACCGGCACTCCGCCTTCATCGTCGAGTGTGACGAGCTGTCGTGGCGCAACGCCGGCTTCGATCGCCTGGACATCGAAGCCACGATCGCCGCCTGCGAGGAGATGTTCGGCCCCTGGCTCGACGGCCACCGGCTCGCCGCCAACATCCCGCCCCAGCAGTGCGCGGCCCCCTGGCTCCAGTTCGTCCGCGTGCACTGCGCTCGCTGGTGGCACGGCAACCTGGTGCTGATCGGCGACGCGGCCCATACGGCCCACTTCTCGATCGGCTCCGGCACCAAGCTCGCCATGGAGGATGCCATCGCCCTGGCCCGCATCCTGACCCCAAATACCCAAGAGCGTCCCGACCTCGCTACGGCCCTCCCGGCTTACGAAGAGGAGCGGCGCACCGAGGCGCTACGATTGCAGAACGCCGCCCGCAACTCCATGGAATGGTTCGAGAACGTCCGTCGCTATGCGCGGCTGGAGCCCGAGCAGTTCGCGTACAGCCTGCTCACCCGCAGCCAGCGCGTCAGCCACGAGAACCTCCGTCTGCGGGACCGCGCCTACCTCGAAGGAGTCGAGCGCTGGATCGCCGGTCCCGCCGCTCCGCCGCCGCCGCCGATGTTCACGCCGTTCACCTTGCGGTCGATGACTCTGGAGAACCGGGTCGTCGTCTCTCCCATGGACACGTACAGCGCCGAGGACGGCACTCCCAACGACTTCCATCTCACGCACCTCGGCGCACGCGCCCTCGGCGGTGCCGGGCTCGTGATCACCGAGATGACCTGCGTCTCGCCCGAGGGGCGTATCAGCCCCGGCTGCACGGGCCTATATCGCCCGGAGCACGGCGAGGCCTGGCGCCGCGTGACCCGCTTCGTCCACGAATGGAGCCGTTCGAAGATCTGCCTTCAGCTCGGACACTCGGGCGCCAAGGGCTCCACCCGCCGCATGTGGGAAGGCATGGACGAGCCGCTCGTGGACGGCAACTGGCCGCTGATCGCTGCCTCGGCCGTGCCCTTCAAGCCCGGCTCGCAGGTGCCTCGCGAGATGACCCGGGCGGACATGGACAAAGTGCGCGACGATTTCGTCCGCGCCACGCGGATGGCGATCGAAGCCGGGTTCGACATGCTCGAGCTCCACTGCGCGCACGGCTATCTGCTCTCGGGTTTCATCACGCCGCTTTCGAACCGGCGGACCGACGACTATGGCGGTTTGCTGGAGAACCGGTTGCGCTTTCCCCTCGAGGTCTTCCGCGCCACGCGGGAAATCTGGTCTCAGGAGCGGCCGATGTCCGTTCGCATCTCGGCCACCGATTGGGTGGCTGGCGGCGTCGACGGTCCGGAAGCCGTGGAGATCGCCCGCGCCTTCCACCTTGCCGGGGCAGACATCATCCACGTCTCGGCGGGGCAGACGTCGGCCGAGGCCCGGCCCGTCTACGGACGAATGTTCCAGACGCCGCTCTCCGACCGCATCCGCAACGAGACCGGCATCCCGACCATCGCGGTCGGCAACATCACCGAGCCCGACCAGGTCAATTCGATCATCGCCGCCGGCCGCGCCGATCTCTGCGCCCTGGCCCGGCCCCATCTCGCCGATCCGAGCTGGACGCTGCGCGCCGCGGCCCAGCTCGGCTACAAGCAACAAGCCTGGCCCGTGCAGTACCTGAGCGGCAAAGAGCAGCTCGAAAGGAACCTCGCCCGCCAAAAGCAGGCGGAGCTGCTGGGGACGAGCACGATCTGAGGATGAGGAGAGGACATTGAATCAGCGCATCCCCCTCGCCGACCTCCAGCCCCGCCACTTCGGCTGGAGCGTCGCGGACCGCGTCGCCACCGTCACGCTCAACCGGCCGGAGCGCAAGAACCCGCTCACTTTCGACTCCTATCGCGAGCTGGCCGACACTTTCGACCGCCTCCGCCACGTCGAGGAAGTCAAGACCGTCGTCCTCACCGGCGCCGGCGAGAACTTCTGCTCGGGCGGCGACGTCCACGAGATCATCGGCCCGCTGGTGCAGATGCGTGACGAGAAGCGGATGGATCACCTGCTGGAGTTCACCCGCCTCACCGGCGAGCTGGTGAAGACGATGCGCGCCTGCCCGCAGCCGATCGTCGCGGCGATCGACGGTATCTGCGCCGGGGCGGGCGCCATCCTCGCCATGGCCTCGGACCTGCGGCTGGGTACTCCGCGCAGCCGGGTGGCTTTTCTCTTCGTCCGCGTGGGGCTCTCAGGCGCCGACATGGGAGCCTGCGCCATCCTGCCCCGTATTGTCGGCCAGGGCCGCGCCTCCGAGCTGCTCTACACCGGCCGTTTCATGGATGGCTCCGAGGCCGAACGCTGGGGCTTCTACAACCGGCTCGTTGCTCCCGAGAGCCTCCTTGCCGAAGCGGAGGAGCTCGCCCGCTCGATCGCTCACGGTCCCACCTTCGCTCACGCCATGACCAAGCGCCAGCTTCACCACGAGTGGGACATGGGAGTCGACCAGGCGATCGAGGCCGAGGCGCAGGCGCAGGCGATCTGCATGCAGACCGAGGACTTCGCCCGCGCCTTCCGCGCCTTCGCCGCCCGGGAGAAGCCGGTCTTTGAAGGCAATTGAGAGCGATTGAATGCCGGACACGACTTTCCTCTCCTGGCCTTTCTTCGACGACTCCCACCGGGACCTTGCCCGTGACCTCGACGCTTGGTGCCGTCGCGAGATCGCACCTCTCGCCGGGAGCGAGGACGCGGACCTCGACGGCGCCTGCCGCGAGATCGTCCGCCGGCTGGGAGCGGGGGGCTGGCTGCACCGGGCGGTCTCTGAAGCTGGGGAGCGGCTCGACGTGCGCTCCCTCTGCCTGATCCGCGAGACGCTCGCCCGGTACTCGGGCCTCGCCGACTTCGTCTTCGCCCTCCAGGGTCTCGGCTCCGGCCCGCTCTCCCTGTTCGGCTCTCCAGAGCAGCGGCGGGCCTGGCTCCCCAGGGTCGCGGCCGGTGAGGCGATCCCCGCTTTCGCCCTTTCGGAGGCTGAGGCCGGCTCCGATGTCGCCGCCATGCGTTCCACGGCCCGCCGGGACGTCGACGGCGAAGGTTGGGTGCTCGACGGGTCCAAGACCTGGATCTCCAACGCCGGCCTTGCCGACTTCTATATCGTCTTCTGCCGCGTCCCCGAGGCCGGCGAGCGGGCTTTCGGCGCCTTCCTCGTCGCGGCGGACAACCCGGGGCTGCGGATTACCGAGCGGATCGACGTGCTGGCGCCGCATCCGCTGGGCACCCTCGCGTTCGAGGCGTGCCGCGTGCCGGCCGGCGCCCTGGTGGGGGAGTCGGGGAAGGGGCTCAAGGTGGCGCTGGCGACCCTCGACGTCTTCCGCCCCACGGTCGGCGCCGCGGCCCTGGGCTTCGCCCGCCGCGCCCTCGACGAGGCGCTCGGCCACGCCGTGCGGCGCACGGCTTTTGGCAAGCCTCTCGCAGAGCACCAGCTCACTCAAGGCAAGCTCGCGGACATGGCGATCGACGTCGACGCCTCCGCCCTGCTGGTCTACCGCGCCGCCTGGACGCGCGATGCCGGAGCGGAGCGGATCACCCGCGAGGCGGCCATGGCCAAGCTCTTCGCCACCGAGGCGGCGCAGCGGGTGGTCGACGCCGCCGTTCAGCTCCTCGGCGGCCGCGGCGTCGTCGCTGGCTCGCCCGTCGAGCGGCTCTACCGGGAGGTCCGCGCCCTGCGCATCTACGAAGGAACCAGCGAAATCCAGCGGCTCGTCATCGCCGGCCAGATCCTCGCTGGCCTGGGAGAAACCCATGGCTCAGAGCGCTGAAAGCGCCCACGTGGACACCTTCTGCCGCGACCACCTGCCGCCGCGCGAGCTCTGGCCGGACCTCGACTTCTCGCGGCTGCCGGAGCTCGCCTATCCACCGCGGCTGAACGCGGCCACGGAGCTGCTCGACAGGGCGGTCGCGGCCGGCTGGGGAGAGCGCACCGCCCTCCACTTCTCCGGCGGCCGGTGGTCTTATAGCGAGCTGCTGGCGACCGCGAATCGTATCGCCCACGTGCTGGTGGAGGATCTCGGCGTGGTGCCCGGCAACCGGGTCCTCCTGCGCGGTCCCAACAACCCCATGCTGGCCGCCTGCTGGTTCGCCGTGCTCAAGGCGGGCGGCGTCGTGGTTTGCACCATGCCGCTGCTGCGGGTGCGGGAGCTGACCTACATCGCCGACCGGGCACAGATCCGCCTCGCCCTCACCGACGCGCGGGTGGCGGCGGACTGCGAGCAGGCCATGGCCACCACGGGCGTCGGCTTCCCGCGAGCCGGAGGGCGCGTAGTCCAGTACCACAGCGACCACCCCGGCTCGCTCGAATCGCTGATGGCGGACAAGCCTACGGATTTCGAGAACTGCGACACGGCGGCGGACGACACGGCCCTCATCGGTTTCACCTCGGGCACCACCGGTCAGGGCAAGGGGACCATGCACTTCCACCGCGACCTGCTGGCGGCCTGCGACTGCTTCCCGCCCTACGTGCTGAAGCCCGACGCGGACGACATTTTCTGCGGCTCGCCGCCGCTCGCCTTCACCTTCGGCCTCGGCGGCATGCTCCTCTTCCCGTTGCGCATCGGCGCCTCCGCCCTGCTGCTGGAGCAGGCCACGCCGCCGCAGCTCCTCCAAGGCATCCAGGACCACCGGGCCACCATCTGCTTCACCGCCCCGACCGCCTACCGCGCCATGGCCGGCATGGTTCAGGGCTTCGACCTCTCCAGCCTCAAGAAGTGCGTCTCGGCCGGCGAGACCCTCCCCAAGCCGACCTTCGAGGCCTGGCAGCGGGCCACGGGCCTCAAGATCATCGACGGCATCGGCTCCACCGAGATGCTCCACATCTTCATCAGCGCCGCGGACGAGGACGTGCGGCCGGGCTCGACGGGCCGGGTCGTCCCTGGCTATGAGGCCCGGGTCGTGGACGACGATTTCAACGAAGTCCCGCCCGGCACCATCGGCCGTCTGGCGGTGAAAGGACCCACCGGCTGCCGCTACCTCGACAATCCGGAGCGCCAGCGGGCCTACGTCCAGGACGGCTGGAACCTGACCGGCGACTCCTACGTCATGGATGCGGACGGCTACTTCTGGTACCAGGCGCGCACCGACGACATGATCATCTCGGCGGGAAACAACATTGCCGGTCCGGAAGTGGAGGCGGTGCTCCTCGATCATCCGAAGGTGAGCGAGTGCGGCGTGGTGGGAGTGCCCGACGAGGAGCGCGGACAAATCGTCAAGGCGTTCGTGGTGCTGCGCCCGGGCTTCGCGGCCGGCCCCGAGCTGGTCAAGGAGCTGCAGGACTTCGTCAAGCAGGAGATCGCGCCCTACAAATATCCGCGGGCTGTCGAGATCGTCGACGCCCTGCCGCGGACCGAGACGGGCAAGCTCCAGCGTTTCCGGTTGCGAGAGATGGGACGATGAGCGAGATCCTCCAACCGGCGGGCTGGGCCTTTCCGAAAGGTTATTCCAATGGCATTACCACTCAAGGCCGGCTCGTCGTCACCGCCGGCCAGATCGGTTGGAATCCCGAGACCTGCCAATTCGAGACCGACGACTTCGCCGCCCAAACGGCGCAGGCCCTGAAGAACGTCGTCGCCGTCCTTCGAGAAGCCGGAGCCGAGCCGCACCACCTCGTGCGCCTGACCTGGTATATCACCGACAAGGCCGTCTATCTCGCGTCGCAGCGCGAGATCGGGCGGGCGTATCGGGAAGTGATAGGAAAGCATTTTCCTGCGATGTCGGTGGTGGTGGTTGCCGGGCTGCTGGAGGATCGGGCGAAGGTGGAGATCGAGGGGACGGCGGTGGTGGGGGAGTAGGAGCCGGTTTCAAAGGGCTTGGAGAAGGCGTTTGGAAAGTTCGGTCGCGACGCTGGGCATAAATGCCAGGGCTAAGTACGCCGGTCCTCCCTACCCCTATTATGCTGTCGACCCTTCGGGGCTTAGGGACCGGAGAATTGGAGGGCGTTGACCCTTCAGCTTCGATCAATACGCTTCTGTTCTTGGCTGCGACCGCCTTCAAGGTCCATGATCGCTTCGAGCAGACGCTTCGCATTTCTTGGGCTGCGCAGTAGGTAAGCGGTCTCCTCGAGGGCGTGATAGTCCGAGAGGGAGATCATAACCACCGACTGTTCGCCACCACGAGTGATGATGAGGGGCTCGTGGCTGTCGCAGACCCGGTCCATAGTCTTGGCCAGATGTTGCTCGCGCCAAGGTGTAGGAAATTGCGTCCATGGCCATCTACCTCGGGAGTCAGCGTTGGTGGCCGGCGTCTCCGGGAAAGCAAGGACCAAAAGGACATCAAGGACACGAAAGATGCCGTCGAGACGGGATTTCTGGTCCTTGAAAGTCCTGGCGTCCTTTATGTCCTTGCTTCGCTTTTCTGCCGGGTTTCCATCGAGGAATCGTAACACCTGCCCCAGGGCGTCCGCGGGCGCAGCCCGCCCCGGGTGACGCTCTCCAGGGCGGGCTGGGGTCCTGCTTCTCGCAGCTATGGGCAGTAGGCGCCGTTGCAGGCGTAGATCCCGCCGGTGCAGTGGGCCTTGGTGGGATCGTCGTGGCAGATGGGCGGCTCGCAGAGGGTGCAGCCGGGTCCCCCAAGCTTGGTCATGGCAGCGCCGGGGGCCCAGCCCGCGGCGAAATTCGAGGTTCCGGAAAGCACGGTGTCGGGAACCAGATCGCCGTTGGTGTCGACCTTGATGGCCCCAATTTTCTTTGTCCTCGGACCGGTACCCTCGAAGCTCCAGGGGGTGGCTTTCGGAGCGAAGTTGAAGCTTCCGGTGAGCTCCAGCTTGCGCGCGTTCTGGCTCTTCTTGACCGGCACGAAGGTCATGCGCGCGTCGGCGGCGATCGGCGCCTCGAAGGTGCCGCCGTTCTCCTGGGTGCGGTTGATCCGCATGACCGTGGGACGCTGCTTGCCGGCGAGGGTGATGTAGACGTGGTAGGAGCCGCAGGAGGTTTTGATGGGGGCGACGCTCACCAGCGACAGGGCACGGAGCTGGACGCGGGTGACGGCAGTACCATTGGCGTCGAAGATGGCGTCGTCAAGACGCTCGACGACGGTGTCCGCTCCCCGGAGCTGCCCGGGGATCTCGGTCTCGAGGGGCAGGCCCGTGAGCGCCACGCGGCCGGTGAAGGGCCGGGAGGTCTTGCAGAAGAAGCCTGCCGGGATCGGAGCCGCGGAGAAGTCGTAGTGGCTCCCGCCTTCCGGGATGGTGGTGAAGACGTCGATGCCGCGCCCGACCATGGCCGGAGCGGCGGCCAGGGGAGCGAGGCTGACGAACAGAAGCACGACGACCAGCATTGCCAATCTGCTTTGGTTCCTCACACAAGCCTCCTTGTCCATAGGACGGTCGTTCCAGGGAGCGGACGGTCGCCGTTCCCCGGGAGTTGGGCGATCGAAGGAACACAGATTCCGAATTTGCTGCTGTCCTCGTAAAAAGAGGTGCCTTTTCCGGCCTAGACCGAGCCTGCGCGCCAGTCCGGCATCACGAACACCTTCCGCGCCAGCTCCGAGCCGAGCGTTTCCGGCCGGTAGTAGCGGTCGAGAACCGAAGGCTTCCAACTCAGTAGATCCGGGTTGGTCCGCGCGAAATCCTCCCAGTCTCCGCCGTCTGCGGTGCGCTCCATCCGCTCGCGAATAATTAACAGGAAGGCCCAGGTGATGGTCTCGTGGTACAGCCCCGCGGCGCCGTTGGCGGTCGCGAAACGCCGGAGACCGTTGGCAAAGCGCGCCAGGGCTTCGAGAGGCGAATGACCTTGGAGGTAGAGCCAGGCCAGGCGGACGTGGTCGCGGTGGTGGAAGGCGGTGCTGGGGAGGGTGCAGTCTTCGAAGTTGGTGATGAATTCAGCGTCGGTCAAATTCTCGGTCGTGACAGTCGTCTCAAGCATTGCAGTCGTCATGGGCGCTCCTTCGGCGTCTCCACCAGCCGGTGGCTGGCAGAGGCGTCCAGGTCCAGGTCGTAGATTTTCTTCAGGTCCGCGATTCGATTGAGCGTCTCGGCACTGAAGGGGCTCTTTCCCTCGAAGGCGTGGAGGACGATCCCCTCCAGCAGGTCCCCGAGTGACAGGTCGTAGTATTCGGCGAGGGCCTTCAGCACCTTGAGCAGACGCTTTTCCAGCCTCACCCCGGTCTGTACCCGCTCGACGATCAGCTTGTCTCCCTCTGAGCCCATGGTTCTGGTCCTCCCAAGAAAGAATTGTACCATGGTACCAAGGTACGTCAAGAGACTCAGGGGCGCCGGGGCTCCGCCGCTGCTAGAATCACCGCCGGCCGGAGTGGCGAAATGGCAGACGCAGAGGACTTAAAATCCTCCGTCCGAAAGGACTTGCGGGTTCGAGCCCCGCCTCCGGCACCCAACTGAATCCTTCGGCAGGAGACATCTTTTGTTGGCGCCCTGGGAGGCAGGGAGAAAGGCCGCCGTGAACGAAGAGATCCGCCAGGAGGCTCCGCAACGACCCCGCCGTTGCCTGTTGATCGAGGACCACGTCGACGCGGCCGAGAGCTTGGCGATGCTGCTCCAGCTCATCGGCCACGAGGTGGAGGTTGCCTTCGACGGCGCCGCCGGTCTGGTGAAGGCCCGCAGTCTGCATCCTGAAGTCGTGCTCTGCGATATCGGCCTGCCCGGCATGGACGGCTATGCCGTGGCGCGTGCCTTGCGAGCCGCTCCCGAGACGAGCTCGGCCTTCCTCATCGCCCTCACCGGCTATGGCCAGGACGACGACCGGCGCCGCGCCCTGGAAGCCGGCTTCGACGCTCATCTCACCAAGCCCGCGGACCTGGACAACCTTCGCCGCATTCTGGCGAGTTGAGCGCGGCTCTTGGCCGACCTGCCCGCCCCCGACTCCGAGCCTGCCGAGCCCGAGCTGGCGCGGCGGCTGCGCGAGGCGGGGGCGGAGGAGCTGACGGCTCTCGTTCACGAGCGTGCGAATGAGCTCGATCCGCAGGCGATCCGCCAGGCGCTGCGCAATCCTCACTGCACGGTCGAGGTCACGGAGGAGATCGCGGCGCAGCTCCGCCTTCTCTCGTACTACGAGGTACGCCGCGACCTCGCCATGCACCCGCGCACGCCGGAGGTTCTGGCGATGCGCTTCGTGCCCGGGCTCTACTGGCGCGACCTGCTGATCCTTGGCCTCGATACGCGGCTGCGTCCCACGCTACGGCGCGCGGCCGACCTGCAGCTCGGCGTCCGGCTGCCGCAGCTTTCCCTGGGGGAGAAGGTGAGCCTGGCGCGGCGGGCCAGCGCCGGCGTCCTCTCCCAGCTCCGCCATGATCCCAGCCCGCGGGTGATTGCCGCCGTGCTCGACAATCCCCGACTCACCGAGGGATTGCTGGCACCGGTGGTGGACCGTGTTTCGACGCCGCCCGCGGTGCTGGCGCTGATCGCCGCCGACCGCCGCTGGGGCGTACGCTATCCCCTGCGGGTCGCCCTGGCGCGCAATCCGTCGACTCCCTTGGAAACCGCCTGGCGAATCCTGGGAACGCTGCGCCGGACGGACCTGCAGCCGGTGGCGGCCGATCCGCGCTGCTCCGAGCCGGTGCGGCGGCGGGCTCGCGTCTTGCTAGGAGAATCCTGAGATGTTTCGAAGGGGATTCCTAAAGCCCCTGCGTCGATAAATTTGACCCCAGGAGAGCTGCCGCGTAGAGTTGTAGGCTGCGTGCCAAACACCGTGCCCAGTCGAGAAAGTCTTCCGGCCCGCAAGACCGAACAGGGCGCCGGTCCCGAAAATGATTCGGGAGCTGGCGGCGTCGGCGTCAGGCGCTCCAACCGCCCGCCGCCCTGGGAGAAGGAAGCCTTGCAAAACGAGCCCAGCTCCTTCGGCGATTGGTTGCGGCGCCAGCGCGAGATGCGGGAAATCAGCCTGCGCGACATCGCGGATCGCACCAAGATCAGCCTGCGTTATCTCGAAGCCATGGAGGCTGACCGCTTCGACCTCCTGCCCGCCGCCGTCTTCGCCAAGGGTTTTCTGCGCGAGTACGCCCGCTATGTCGGTCTCTCGCCGGACGACGTCGTCAATCACTATCTTTCCGTCAACCATCCCGAGGAGCAGGACGCCGGGGTCCGGGACGACACCAAGGTCCGGAGCCGGCCAAAGCCGGTCGATCCCGGGCAGCCGCCGGTGCGGCGCAATTGGAGCCAAGGGCTGCTGCTCGCCCTGGTGGGCTTCATCCTCCTCGTCCTCGTCTCCCTCGCCGCCTGGTTCGTGGACCGGCGCCACGATCAGCCCGCGAGCTCGCGGCAGGCGCCTGCGAGCGTCATGGTGCCACCGGCCGCGGCGCCCAAGCCGGCGGCGCAGCCTACCGCTCCGCCCCAGCCGAGCGCCCCCTTGCAGGTGTCCCTCGACTTTACCCAGGACTGCTGGGTCGAGGCGGTCATCGACGGCAAGAATCGCTCCTCCGAGCTGCGCGTCCAGGGCGAGGCCCTGCAACTGGAGGCGGAGAAGAGCATCGTGCTCACCTTGGGCAACGCCGGGGCCGTCGAGGCGCAGGTGAACGGTTATCCCCTCGACCTGGGCAAGAAGAAGGGTGACGTGGTCCACGATCTATTGATCGACCTCAACACCGTCCAAGCCCTGAAAGCGAAGAAAGAGACCCGCTGATCGTGGCCGGCGGAGCGTCGTCTCTTCTCGAGCAGGTCCGCTCGGGAAACCCCCAGCTTCAACTCCTCGCCGCCGATGGTGTGCTCCCGCTGCCGCCGGAGGAGATGATCCCCCTCCAGGTCGAGCTGGCCCTGGGCGACAACGCCGAGGTCGCGCAGCGCGCCCAGGCGAGCCTGCGCAACGTTGACGTCCGCCTGGCCGCGCCGTTCCTCGAACGGGCCGCCGGGGAGGAGGTGTTGACCTGGTTTGCCGAGGAGGCGACCCATCCGGTGCTCATCGAGGCCATCCTCCGCCGACGCGATACGCCGCGTTCCCTGCTCGCGCGCCTGGCCCGCCGCCTCCCTGCCGATCTCCAGGAGCTCCTCCTTCTGCGCCAGGACGCCATCGTCGAGCAACCGGCGATCCTCGAGGCCCTGGAGGAGAACCCGGAGGTCTCCACCTATACCCTGCGGCGCATCGCCGAGTACCGCGAGCACCTGCTGCCGCGGGAGCGCACGCACGCGGTGCGGGCCGAGTCGCCCGAGGAAATGGACGAAGAGGAGCTTCAGGCGGCGATCGAGGAGGCCCGCTTGCTCCCCCCCATCGGCGAGCTGGAACCCGAGAGGACCAAGCTCACCGAGGGGCAGATCCGCCAGCTTCCCGTGCCGGCCCGTCTGAAGCTCACCCGCGGCGCGCCGCGCACCCTGCGCAACATCCTGCTGCGGGATACCAACGTCCAGGTCGCCACTTCGGTGGTGATCAACAACAGCCTCTCCGACCAGGAGGTGGAGCAGATCGCCGCCAGCCGGTCGGTGGTCGAGGAGGTGCTCGTCCTGGTCGCCAGGAAGCGCGACTGGGTGGGAAAGTACAACGTCATGAAATCCCTGGTGTGGAATCCACGAACGCCGGCGGGAATCTCCCTTCGCCTGGTGCCCCGGCTGGCGGTGCGCGACCTCCGCGAGCTCAGCCGGGACCGTAATACTCCGGACGCGGTGCGCTCAATAGCCTTGCGTTTGTATAGAATCAAGCAGAAATAAGGACTCACGATGGCCAGGGACTTCTACGCCGTCCTCGCTCTGCCACGGAGCGCCAGCGAGGATCAGATTCGGCAGCGCTTCCGCGAGCTAGCCCGTGCCCGGCACCCGGACCGGTTCAGGGGCCAGGAGAAGGTGCGCGCGGAGAAGGACTTCCAGGACATCACCGAAGCTTTCAACGCGCTCATCGATCCCGAACGCCGCCGCCGCCACGACGCCGACTTGGTGCGCCCGGACGAGCAGAGCGGCAACGATCCGCGGGAGCTTTTCCGCGTCTATCTGCAGCGCGGAGTGAAGGCCTACAAAGAGAAGAACTATCTCGAAGCGGCCAGCAACTTCGACCTGGCGACGCAGGCCGACGCCCGCAACGCCCAGGCGTGGCACCATCTGGCCCAGGCCTGCAGCCAGAACAAGAGCTGGATGCCGAAGGCCGTGGCCGCGATCGAGAAGGCGTGCGCGCTGGAGCCGATGAACGCCTCGTACCTGAAGCAGGCAGGCCGCATCTTCGCCCTCGTCGGCCAGACCGACGAAGCCATGCAGTACTACCGCAAAGCCCTTCAGTGGGGGGACGACGATCCCGCCGTGCGCCAGGCTCTGGACGAGTTGACCCGCGCCGCCCTCGGGCCGGCCAAGCGGGGTCTGTTTGGAAGGTCTGGCGGATGACGCTGCGCATCAAAGCCTGCGGACTCTCCGACGTCGGGCTCACCCGGGCCCACAACGAGGACTATTTCGAGATCGATCCGCAACATCGGCTGTACGTGGTGGCCGACGGCATGGGCGGCCACAGCCACGGCGAGGTCGCCTCCCAGATCGCCGTCAACACCATCCGCGACTTCGTCGCCAAGACCGCCGACAAGGACACCACCTGGCCGTTCGGCATGGACGTCCGCCTGGAGCGCCACTCCAATCTGCTGAAGATGGCGGTGCGCACGGCTCACGACCACGTGCTGCGGGCCATCACCAAGGACGGCTCGCTCTATGGCATGGGCACGACGGTGGTGGGGCTGCTGATCGCCGGCAAGACCGCCGCCGTGGCCCACGTTGGCGACAGCCGGGCCTACCGGCTGCGCGGCGATCGCCTGGAGCAGCTCACCCAGGACCACACCTGGGTCAACGAGCAGGTGGTGGCCGGCTTTCTCTCCAAAGAGCAGGCGCGCTCGCACCCGCTCAAGAACGTCGTCACCCGCGCCCTGGGCGGCGAGAGCGACGTGCTGGTCGACGTCAAGGAGCTCGAGGTGCAGTCCGGCGACCTCTTCCTGCTCTGCTCGGACGGCCTGACCGGCATGCTCTCCGACGCCGACATCCGCGACCGCCTCGCCTCCGGCCGCAGCCTGCACGAGATCTGCCGCGGCCTCATCAACGACGCCAACGCCCGCGGCGGCATCGACAACGTCACCGTTGTGCTGCTGTCCGCTGAGGAGGGGACGGCGGGGTGGGACGGCGATGGGGAGGCGACGCGGTAGGGCGGATCGCGGTCATCGGTGCCGGCCCCGCCGGAGGCTCCGCGGCGCTTGCCCTGGCTCGCGGCGGCGCTGCGGTTGACCTTTACCACCCAGCCCGTCCCGGCGAGAAGCCCTGCGGTGGCGCGGTGCCGGAGCACGTGCTGCCGCGCCTCGCCGGTTTCGATCCCGGTCTCCTGCCGGCTGTCGTCAGTCCCGCGGCCGTGCTGGAGAACGCTCGCCGGGGCCGGATCGAGTTGGACCTCCAGGGAATCCGCATCTTCCGCCGGCGCGATTTCGACCAGGCTCTCGCCGCGTCAGCAGTAGCGGCAGGCGCCGTGCTGCGAGCTGCCAAGGCAGAGCGGCTGGAGTGGGGGAGCGGCGGCGTTCAAGTCACCGCCGGGGGTGAAAGCCGGACCTACGATTGGATCGTGGCGGCGGATGGCGCCCGCGGCTTGACCCGCCGCAGCCTGGGCTTGGAGCCTCAAGGAGACAGCCTCGGCCTGGGAGGCTCCCTCTCGGGCCTGACGTGGGATCGGCTCGTCCTCGCTTTCCCGAAGCTCGCGGACGCCTACTTGTGGATCTTTCCCCGGCCCGGCGGCGCTTCGGTGGGCATTGCCTACACGGCTGGCCGCCTCTCAGATCAAGATGCTCGCGCCGCCCTAGATGCTTTTCTCGACCGCCATCTTCCCGCCGGCTGGCGAGACCTGCCGGGCCCCCGCTACCGCTATCCAATCCCCGTCTTTGGTCCGTGGACCCTGCCGGCCGTGCGTGGCGCCCTCGCCCGCCGCGTGCTCCTCGTCGGCGATGCCGCCGCCCTGGCCGATCCGCTCACCCGGGAGGGGATCCGTTATGGACTCCTCTCCGGCTTGTGGGCCGCGGAAAGATTGCTGGCGGGAGATCCCGAGAGCTACCCCGAAACTCTCGCCGCCGGTCTGGCAGTTGACTTGGAGAAGGCTGCGAAGGCCCGGGATCTGT
>DATIOS010000513.1:0-3157 GCA_035472915.1 Thermoanaerobaculia bacterium | reverse complement strand
ACCTTCAACGCGATCCTGACCCGGGACTACCCCGTGATCCTCGGCTCCACCACTTTCAGCGCCACGCTGGTGATCCTCGGCAACCTGACGGCCGACCTCCTCCACGGCTGGCTGGACCCGATGGTGCGACGTGAATAGAAGGAAGCGCGCTCCCGCGCTGCTCTGGGGTGGGGCCCTGGTCACCCTGCTCGCGGTGACGGCCGTGGCGGCCCCACTGCTCGCTCCCTATGACCCGGCCGAGCAGCTCGATCCGCCGGCGGGCCTCTACCGCCCGCCGGGAACGGTGCTGGCGGCCGTTCACCTCGCCACCGGCGGCTGGCGTCTGGCGGACCGGGTGCGACGTACGGCCGGCGGGCTGGAGATCGAGCGCTTGGGGCTCAAGGAGACTCTCGCCGCCAGCGAGGTCGTCAACCTCGCCGCTGGCGGAGTGGCCGACCGCCGGGTCTTCCTCCTGGGGAGCGACAAGTTCGGCCGCGATCTCGCCTCCCGCATGCTTTACGGTATGCGGATCTCGCTCGCCGTGGGACTGCTCTCGGTAGTGCTCGCCCTCACCCTGGGCGTGATTGCGGGCTCCGCCGCCGCAACGGGTGGCCGGCTTGCCGACGCCTTGATCATGCGGGGGGTCGACGCCTTGATGGCCTTTCCCTTCCTGTTTCTGATCATGGCGATCTCGGCTTTCCTCCGTCCGGGCCCCGTCCTGATCGTGCTCATCCTCGGCGCCACGGGATGGACGACCATCAGCCGGCTCATCCGGGCGGAGATTCTGAGCCTCCAGAAGCGGGAGTTCATCCTCGCCGCCCGAAGCCTGGGCCTGTCCCCGTTCGCCATCCTCTGGCGCCACCTTCTCCCCAATGCCTACACTCCCGCGGCCATCCGGGCGACGCTACAGATCGCCGAGATGATCATCCTGGAGGCATCCCTTTCCTTCCTCGGCCTGGGGCTCCAGCCGCCCATTCCGAGTTGGGGCAACATGATCGCCGAGGGCCAGGAAGTCCTCCTTCAGGCGTGGTGGGTGGCGACCTTCCCGGGCGCCGCGCTGGCCCTGACGATCCTCGCCTTCAACCTGCTGGCCGACGGGCTGCAGGACACCTTCGATCCAAGGGCTGCTACACTGCCGCGCTTGTGAACGAACCCCAAAAGCCTGTAGGACGGCGGGCCCGGCTCACCGTCTTCCTCACCATCCTCCTCGATCTGATCGGCTTCGGGATGATCCTCCCGTTGTTGCCTTTCTATGCCGAGCGGTTCCAAGCCACGCCGTTCCAGATCGGCCTGTTGTTCACCTCCTACAGCCTGACGCAGCTGGTGTTCGCGCCGATGCTGGGCCGTCTCTCGGACCGCGTGGGCCGGCGGCCTCTGCTTCTCGCCTCGATCACCGGCAGCGTGGCGGCCTATCTGCTCTTCGCCGCGGCCCCCAGCTACGGCGTGCTGCTCTTCGCCCGCTCGCTCTCCGGCCTGGCGGCGGCGAACTACGCCATCGCCCAGGCCTACATGGCCGACGTCTCGGCGCCCGAGGAACGCTCGAAAGCCATGGGACTGGTCGGCGCCGCGTTCGGGCTGGGCTTCGTCCTTGGACCGGCCCTCGGCGGCATCCTGGCGCAGGCGGGCAACCCGCGGATCGTGCCCCTGGCCGCCGCGATGCTCTCCGCCATGAACTTGTTCGTCGCTTTCTTTGGTCTCCCCGAGTCTCTGCCGCCGGAGCTGCGGGGCCGTTCGGTGCGCGGCTCCTGGTTCGGCTGGTCGGACCTGCGGGCGGTCTGGCGCGACAGTCCGCTGCGCGGCCTCATGCTCCTCTTCTTCCTGGTGATGTTCTGTTTCTCGATGATGGAGGCGACGCTCGCCCTCTTCTGCCAGCAGCGCTACGGCTTCGGAGTGCGGCAGACCTCCTGGCTCTTCGTCTTCGTGGGCATCATTTTGGTGGTCGTCCAGGGCGGGCTGCTGGGACGGCTGGTGAAGCGCTACGGCGAGCGGTCGCTGATCCTCTCGGGGATCGTGTTGATGGCGGTGGGCCTCGCCATTCTTCCCGTATCGCAGCTCTGGGTGCTGCTGGTGAGCCTCGGGTTGCTGGCCGTGGGCCAGGGAGTGCACAACCCGTCGAGCCTGGGTCTGCTCTCCCGGCTCACCGACAAGGGCTCGCAGGGGAGCACCATCGGACTCTCCCGCAGCTTCGGAGCCCTGGCCCGCGCCCTCGGGCCGGCCGCCGGCACCTTCCTCTTCGGCGCGGCGGGCGCGGCCTGGCCGTTCTGGGCAGCGGGCGGACTGATGGTCGTGGCCCTGTTCATCGCCCTCGGCGTGCTGCGTCAGGTCACTATCGTCTAACTCGGCGCCGTGCTGACCAGCGACTTCGATTACGAGTTGCCGGCGGCGAGCATCGCCCAGGAGGCGGCTCGCCGCGGCGAGAGCCGCCTATTGGTTCTCGACCGCGAGGGAGCCGACCGGCACGCCCACGTGCGGGATCTCCCTCGGCTGCTGCGTCCCGGCGACCTGCTCGTGCTCAACGACACGCGTGTGATTCCCGCCCGACTCTTCGGCCACCGCTCCGGCTGGACCGGCAAGATGGAGCTGCTGCTGGTCGAGCGCCTGTCCGGCCGCGAGTGGGACGCCCTGGTGAAGCCGGGGACGCGGGCCAAGCCGGGGACCGTGATTCAAGTGGACGAGGATCTCGCCGCCGAGGTGATCCTCAAGCGCGAGGACGGCCGCCACCTTCTGCGCTTTTCCGAGCCCATCGAGCCTCACCTGGAGCGGTTGGGGCACGTCCCCCTGCCGCCCTACATCCGCCGGCCGGACACAGCGGCGGACCGCGAGCGCTATCAGACCGTCTACGCCCGCAGTCCCGGAGCCGTGGCCGCGCCCACGGCCGGGCTCCACTTCACGGAAGGTCTGCTGGAAGAGATTGCCGCCGCCGGAATCGAGATCGCCCGGGTGACGCTGCACGTGGGAATCGGCACCTTCAAGCCGGTGAAGGCGGAGCAGGTCGAAGACCATCGAATGGAGAGCGAACGCTATGTGATCAGCGAGGTAGCCGCCGCGGCGATCCGCCAGGCCCGCGAGCGAGAAGGACGCGTCGTGGCCGTGGGGACGACCGTGGTGCGGACCCTGGAGTCGGCCGCGATTGCGGGTGGCGGTGAGGTGCTTGCCGGCACCGGCTCGACGGAAATCT
>DATIOS010000512.1:0-4305 GCA_035472915.1 Thermoanaerobaculia bacterium | reverse complement strand
CACCGATCAGTTGAATGCCTATATCAGTCGTCCAAAATTGTTCAACCAGCTCAGTGCCTTTGTCAATCAGATACCTTCGCTTACCTGAGGCTTTTTTATTATTTTTTCCCTATAATAATGAAAAATATGAAACCCCTTTATTACCTTATCATTTGTATCGTAGTATCTTCCTTATCCGTATCGGCGCAGCAAGCCGCTCCTGTTGATACCACCACTTTCTTGAAAGTAGAAATAGAATCAGAATTTCCCGGCGGCCAGGCTGGCTGGGTCAAATTCCTGAATGAACACCTGAAGTACCCAAAGAAAGCCATTAAAAAAAACATAGAAGGTACCGTGGTCGTCCAGTTTATTGTTGCTAAAGATGGTACGCTTAGTGATATCCAGGCTATCAGCGGCCCCGATTTGTTACGGGATGCTGCTGTCGAAGTATTTAAAGAAAGTCCCCATTGGAAACCTGCCATCCAGGATGGCAAAAAGGTTAAAAGCTACAAGAAACAGCCTATCATGTTTAAACTGGTAGACTGACGGCCGTCGCGGAGGTGATGAAGACCTGGATGAACAGCCCCGGCCACCGCCACAACATCCTCGACCTGGACTTCAAGGAGATGGGCACCGGCATCGCCCTGGGCCGCAGCGGCGACAGCTGGCAGGTCAAGTGGGTGCAGACATTTGGAACGCGGCGGTAAGGAAAGAGCGCGGACAAACACGGACAGGCACGGACCAACTCGGACAGGTATAGGAAGTCAGGTCCTTGTCGTCCGTGCTCGTCCCTGATCGTCCGTGTTCAGTGAACCTGCCCCATCCGCCGGCGGGCCTCCACCAGCAGCTTCTCGACGGCGTCGGAGTCCGGCGCTTCGGGCTCCAGATCAAGATAGCGCTCCAGGTCCTCGATTCCCCGCTGGGGATCGCCCCAGCGCAGGGAGAGGAGGCCGCGGTCGCGGCGGGCGCCGACGTCGTCGGGGTCGAGCAACACCACGCGGTCGAGCACCCCGATCACCCGCAAGGGCTCGCTGCGGTTCAGGTAGATCCCCCGCAGATTGTTGAGCATACGCACCAGGATCTGCCGCGGGCTGGACGGCCTCAGCAGGCGGGAGTCAAACGCCAGCGAGCCGCCGCTCAAACGCTCCAGCATCTGCCGGCAGTCCCCTTCGGTCAGCAGCCGGCCACCGTCGAAAGGGTCGAGGAGAAGGCTCGGGTGCACCGCATGCCGCAGCAGGAAGTGGCCGGGGAATCCCACTCCCACCAGCGGCACTCCCGCCCTTCGGCCCACCTCCATGTACACCAGCGCCAGCGTGATGGGGATGCCCAGCCGCCGGGCCAGCACCTCGTTGAGGAAGCTGTTGCGGGGATCATAGTAGTCCACCGCGTTGCCGCGCATGCCGATCTCGCCGGAGAGGAAGCCGGCCAGCAGCTCCACCCGGCCCAGGTCGGTGGCCACATCGCGCATCCGGAAGCTCAAACGCTCGCCCATCTCGTCCAGCCGGGCCAGCCAGAGAGCCGGCTCGACTCCGGGCTGCTCCTCGGCGGCGATCCACAGGGCGGCCTCTGCGAGATCGATGCGCTCGTCCGGCAAGCCGGCGATGGCCGCGAAACGGTGACGGGGCGACTCCACATCCATTAGATAAGGATACCGGAAGGGCTCGGGACCTGGGCGGCAGAAGAGCAAGGACATCAGGGACGTCGATCTTAGCCTCTTCGTATCAAGTCTTTGAGCCAGCCTCTTCCCTTTTGCCGCCTGCTGCATTAGGCTTTCTTTCAAGCCTGAGCGCCCAGCACGCAGGTCTTGGAATGGAGTCTGCAGGGATCTGGTTGTGCTGGGTACGAAGACCGCAAGCCAGCAAGGCGGGCGGTTGGCAAGGAGATTGAGATGAACGAACGATTGACTCTTCCCGTCCTGCCTCTGAGGGACTTCGTGCTGTTCCCCGGCGTCACGGCGCCGATCAACGCCGGCAAGCCGGCCACCCTGCGGGCCATCGAGGCCGCGCTGAAGACGCCGGAGCGCCTGGTGTTCGCGGTATCCCAGCGCGAGGACAGCCAGGACGTTACCCCCGAATCGCTGCACACCATCGGTACCGTGGCCCGCATCGGCCAGCTCCAGCGGGGGCTGGCGGGCATGCAGCTTCTGCTGCACGGCGAGCACCGCGGCATCGCCATGAGGGTTACCGAACAGCACGGCCACCTGGTGGCCGTGCTGCGCGAAGCCGAGGAAATGCAGGCGCTCAACCCGCAGGACCCGGCCTTCGTCGGCCTCTTCCGCGAGCTGCGGGAGCGCGCCGGCGAGCTGGGCATGAAGTCGGGGCTGCCCGAGGAGGTCGTGCAGCAAGTCCTCGAGGGTGTCGAGGACCCCGGCCGCCTCGCCGACCTCGTCGCCGGCTATACCGACGTGACCAAGGCGCAGCGCCAGATGCTGCTCGAGACCCTGTCGGTCGAGGAGCGGATGCGCCGCGTGCTGATCCACGTCCAGCGCCAGCTGAGCGTGCTGGAGGCCCAGCAGGACATCAAGAGCAAGGTGCAGGAGGAGCTGGGCGACCGCCAGCGCGAGATGTTCCTGCGCGAGCAGCTCAAGGCCATTCAGAAAGAGCTCGGCGAGGGCGAGGGCGGCAATGAGACCGACGAGCTGCGCGAGAAGCTCGCCAAGCTCGACCTCCCCGAGGAGGCGCGCAAGGAAGTGGATCGCGAGCTGGGACGCCTCTCCCGCATGGGCCGCGAGGCCATGGAGTCGCAGGTCATCCGCACCTACCTGGAGACGCTCGCCGAGCTGCCCTGGAACACCCGCAGCGACGAGCATCTGGACATCCCCAAGGCAGCGGAGATCCTGGAGACCGACCACTACGCCCTGGGCGACGTGAAGGACCGCGTGCTGGAGTTCCTGGCCGTGCGCCAGCTCCGGCAGGCCGACGCCGAGGCCCGCAAGGCGGCGCAGGAAGCCGAGGCGAAGGAGGACGGCGAGACCCCAGTGGAAACCGCCGAGATCCCGCAGGAGGCGGTCCCGGGCAACACCGACGACAAGATGGCCAAAGGCCCCATTCTTCTCTTCGTCGGACCTCCCGGCGTCGGCAAGACCTCGGTGGCCAAGTCCATCGCCCGCTCCATGGGGCGCAAGTACGTCCGCATCTCGCTCGGCGGCGTGCGCGACGAGGCCGACATCCGCGGCCACCGGCGTACCTACGTCGGAGCCATGGCCGGCCGCATCATCCAGGGAATGAGGCACGCCGGCACCAAGAACCCGGTCTTCCTCCTCGACGAGGTCGACAAGCTGGGCGTCTCCTTTCAGGGCGATCCGGCGAGCGCACTGCTCGAGGTTCTGGACCCGGCGCAGAACGACACCTTCACCGATCACTACATCGGCGTGCCGTTCGACCTGTCGGAGGTGTTGTTCATCGCCACGGCGAACTTCATCCAGAACATTCCCGGCCCGTTGCTCGACCGCATGGAGGTGGTCGAGTTCTCGGGCTACACCGAGCGCGAGAAGCTGATCATCGCCCAGCGCTACCTGGTGCCACGGCAGGTCGAGGAGAACGGCCTCAGCCTGGAGCGCATCGCCATCACCGACGAGGCGCTTGCCGTAATCATCAGCGGCTATACGCGGGAGGCCGGCGTGCGCCAGCTCGAACGCCAGATCGGCAAGCTGGGCCGCAAGGTGGCGCGCCAGATCGCCGGCCGCGAGGCGGAGCGGGTCGACGTCGACGGCACCAAGGTGCGCGAGCTCCTTGGCCGGCCGAAGGTCCACCCCGAGCGGGCGGCCCGTGCCGACCAGGTGGGCGTCGCCACCGGCATGTACTACACCCCGATGGGCGGCGACATCATGTTCGTCGAGGCGTCGACCATGAAGGGGAAAGGCGAGCTGGTGCTCACCGGCCAGCTCGGCGACGTGATGAAGGAGTCCGCCCGGGCGGCCTGGACCTACGCCCGCTCGCACGCCGAGTCTCTGGGCATCCCCGGCGAGTGCTTCGAACGCGACCTGCACGTCCACGTCCCCGCGGGCGCCATCCCGAAGGATGGTCCCTCGGCCGGCGTGACGCTGGCGACCGCCATGGTCTCGGCCCTCTCCGGCCGGCCGGCGCGGCACGACATCGCCATGACGGGTGAAATCACCCTCTCCGGACGCGTGCTGCCCATCGGCGGCGTCAAGGAGAAGGTCCTGGGCGCCGTGCGCAGCGGCATCAACGAGATCCTGGTGCCCAAGGACAACGAGGCCGATCTCGACGATCTGCCGAACGAAGTGCGCGACACCCTCCAGATCCACCTCGCCGGAGATCTGGGCGACGCCCTCGCCCTCACCCTGCGGGGCGCCTCCTACCGCGA
>DATIOS010000511.1:0-11800 GCA_035472915.1 Thermoanaerobaculia bacterium | reverse complement strand
GCCACTTCTCACTTTCGCACCTTGCCGGGCTTGTAGAGCGCCCATTTCCTCAGCTCTTGGAGGGCGGGTTCCAGTCGATCGGCGTGGACACACTCGATCACCGAGCGCAACGCCGTGGAAACGTCCAGCTCCTCTTCACCGAGCAACATCGCGGCCTCCCGAGGGGAGATCTGAAAACTGTCGTGAACGGAAAGGAGCTGAGCGCTGATCGCCTCAATCTGGGCAGCGATCTCCAAAATCCGCGGCGCCCCTGTAGCTCACGAGAAAGGTGAGTCTATTTTCCGCAACGGCCATCCGGGTCAACTTGGCAGCCGTTTTCGCCACCTACCTGAGCCTGAAGGCAACGGCCATTTGGATCGACCTCGCAACCGTTCTTAGCCCAAAGGTTCGTCAGGAAACTCCAGAACCCTGCAATAGATTCCGCGTTTGCCGAGGCGGCGTTCCAACTCCAGCTAGGGATGGATGCCAATCCAGGATTCGCAATAGCGGACGGGGTGGCTAGGGTGACGGCGATCAGTAGGGAAAGAGTCAATCGAGACCAGCGATTCATGAGAGGCTCCTTTTCCGAGAGCGCGCTCCGGAACGGCCGAAGTGGCCGCGCGGGCGCCTGTCAAACATAAGGTGCCGGCAGGCCGGCTCGAAATACACCCAAGGAGCCGCAAGGTGCGGCTCGAAGGTCGAGGAGGATTCACAATGGCAAGGCTGGGAGACCCGGCTGATGTCCGGTTGGTGGTGAACTTTCTTCGGTTTCTCCGGAAGTGGTCGCAGTTGCTGGCCCGGCTGGCCTTGAGAATCGCCGAGTTGGTCACTTGTAGCGAGTCCTCGCGGCTCCACCTCGAAGGTTACATTTGGGGTTTCGCGGCCAATGCCCTGAGAGCTCAGGGCGATCTCGCCGGTGCCGACGAAGCATTCCTCCGGTCCGATCGCCTCTGGCCAGCCAGACGGCCCGCCGATCCTGAGTGGCTCGACGGCAGCCGCCTCTTGGACCTCAAGGCTTCCTAGCATGCGATCTTCGTCAACGACCCATGGCGCATCGGCTTCCGGTTCGTCGACGGCGACGCCTGGTCGGGTTGCGCCTTAATCTTCGCCGTAAGCTTCGCTTGCTATCGTATCTATGCGACATCTTGCATATCTTGCTTGGATCGGAGGAAGAGAAAAGCGTGAGCCCAGCACGTCCCAGCGTTCTGCTCGCCGACGATCACCCCATGGTCCTGGAGGGGCTGGCGAAGCTTCTCAGCCCGGATTTCGAGATCGTGGGCGCGGTGGCGGACGGTTGCGCGCTCCTCGAGGCCGCGGCGCTCTGGCGGCCCGACCTGGCTGTCGTCGACATCTCGATGCCCGGGATCGATGGCATCGAGGCCACCCGCCAGCTTCGGGACCTCGTCCCCGAGGCCCGGGTGTTGATCCTGAGCTGCCACACCGAGCCTTCCTGGGTGCATGCAGCCTTCGCCGCTGGCGCCTGCGGCTACCTCGTCAAGACTTCCGCCCCCGAGGAGGTCGAGACCGCGGCCCGGGGAGCGGTCAAGGGCAACTTCTATATCAGCCCGGCGATTGCCTACGCCCTCGTCGGGCGGCCCGGCCCAGAGCGGGAGACCGCCCGCCGGCTCGAAACCCCGCGCCCGGTCCCCTCCGGAGCGCTCACTTCGCGCGAGACGGAGATCGTCCACCTGTTGGGGAAGGGGCTGAGCAACAAGGAGATCGCCAGCCGGTCCGGCGTCTCGGTGGCCACCGTCCGCACCCATCTCGCCAAGGTCTACAGGAAGGTCGGTTCGGTGAGCCGCATCGCGCTGGCCCTCTACGCCGCTCAGTCCGGAGAGGCCGTGATGTGAGATGGTCGACGGCCATCGCCAGGGGGCTGAAGGCCGTATCGCCGCCGCCGAGGAGGCACGCCGCCGGGTAGCCCGGGAGATCCACGACAATTTCAGCCAGCGGCTCGCCGCTCTCGCCCTCTCGCTCAAGGCGGCGCGCAAGGGGCTGCCGGAGGGCGATCCCGGTCGGGCGGAGCTGGACGGCATCGGCGGCAGTCTGGCGGACCTGGGCGAAGACCTGCGCCGCCTGAGCCACGACCTGCACCCCGCCGCCCTGGAGCGCCGCGGCCTGGCCGTGGCCCTGTGCGACCACGGCACCGAGGTCGAGCGCCGGCAGGGCCTGCGGGTGGACCTCAGCCTGGAGGGCAGCGAAGGCTCCTTCCCACCGGAGATCGCCCTCGGCCTCTACCGCATCGTCCAGGAGGCGCTGGCGAACACCGTCCGGCACGCCGGCGCGAAGACCGCCTCGGTGGCGCTGCGGGCCGCCGCCTCCGGCACCGTCCGGCTGACGGTGACCGACGATGGCCGCGGCTTCGATCCGGACGCGGCGCGGCGGGCCGGCGGCCTGGGGCTGGCGAGCCTCGAAGAGCGAGCGCAGGTGCTCGGCGGCCGTTGCCAGATCCAATCGGCTCCCGGCGCCGGCACCCGGATCGAGGTCGCCGTGCCGCTGCCGGCCACCGGCGCTCTCGCCCAACTGCGCGAGCAGGTGCGGCGGCACCGGCGCCTGGTGGCGTCCACGGCGCTGGTGATCCTGGCGCTGGCGGCAGGCCTCGTCACCACGCTCCTCCAGGCCCGGCGGGCCCGGCAGGAGGCGGCGCGGGCCGACGCCTCGGCGCGCTTCCTGGAAGGGCTGTTCGAGGCCTCGGACCCCCGCCAGGCCCGCGGCCGTCTTCCCGACGCCCGCGAGCTGCTGCGCCGTGGCAGCCAGCGGCTGGGGCACGAGCTGCGCGATCAGCCGTTGCTGCGGGCGCGGCTGCTGGACACCCTCGGCGGCATCGACACCGAGCTCGGCCTCTATGACGACGCCCGGCCGCTGCTCGCCGAGGCCCTGGCCCTGCGCGAGCGCCTGCGCGGCCGCCGCGACCCCGAGGTGGCGGACACCCTGGTCCGTCTCGGCTCCCTCGCGCGCCTCTCCGGCCAGGGGGACGCCATCCCCCTGTTCCGCCGCGCGCTGGCCATCCGCGAGGACCGGCTGGGACCTGCGGACCCCGCGGTGGCCGACGTCCTCGGCAAGCTGGGCACGGCCCTCGCCGCCGGGCACCGCCTCGACGAAGCCGAGGCCACCCTGCACAGGGCGCTGGCGCTCGACGAACGGCTGTGGGGGGCGAACGACCCGCGGGTGGCCAAGGTGCTGCACAACCTCTCCGGCATCGCCTACTACCGGGACGACATGACGGACTACGAGCGTCTCCTCCAGCGCGCGCTGGCCATCCGCGAGGCGGCGCTCCCCGCGGACGACCTCGACCTCGCCGGCAGCCGCGAGGCCCTGGCCCTCCTGCGCCTGAAGCAGGACCGGCCCGCCGAGGCCGCGCAGCTCCTCGAGCGCCTGGCGGCGACCTATGAAAAGATTTACGGCCCGCAGCATCCCCAACTCGCCAAAACCCTTGTCAATCTCGGCCTCGCCCGCGCCGACCTCCATCAGAACGAAGCCGCCCGCCAGCTTTTCGAGCGGGCCCTGGCCATCACCGAGCGGGGCCTGACTCCCGCCCATCCGCAGCACGTGCGAGCCCTCGCCACCCTGGCCAACTTTCATTTCGCACGGCAGCGCTGCGCTGAGGCCCGGCCGCTCTACCAGCAACTCCTCGCGCTGCACGACCAGGGAGCGCCGTACGACGATTGGGACCAGGTGATCGCGAAGGCCAGGCGTTGCGGGGTCGGATCCGAGGAAAGCCCGCCGACTCTCTGAACCCGGAGCAGAGTCGTATGGTAGGCTGTCGATGACCTTAAAGGGGAACCTGGAGAGCCGCCTATGGACCCGGAGCTCAGAGACCATTTGACCAGAATCGAGAACCGCCTGGAGCGGATGGAGGAGGGGCTCCGGCAAACGCGGGACGATGTCCGGCAGACACAGGACGAGATCCGGCAGACGCGGGACAATGTCCGGCAGACACAGGACGAGATCCGGCAAACGCGGGTCCTCATCGAAGGCCAGCACAACGACGTCCGGCAACTCGCCGAAGGCATCATCGGGACCAACGAGACGTTAGAGGCGTTTCGCTGCGACGTCAAGCAACAGTTCGAGGAGACCCGCAGTCTGATCTCCGCCTCGTTCATGGCCGTGGATCGGCGCTTCAAGATCCTGGAGTCATGGAAGGAACGCACGGACCGCGATCCCATGGAGATCATCCGCGAGCGCTACGGCAGGCCGAAGTCGACCTGATTCTCTCCAGAAATAATTGCACCAGTTCCCCGGAGCTCAGTCCTAAGGTGTCCGGCCCAACGGGCCGGGAGACTCTAGCCCAGGGCCGAGGCCGAAGGCCGACGCCCTGGGAAAAAAGGCGCCCCATCGGGGCGGCCTGAAGGGCCGCGATAAACTCGGCTCGACAAGAAGAGTATCGCGCCGAACCTCACCGAAAAGCGCATCGGGAATCTCCTTTCCAATCCAGTGCGGCGCCGGTGCCGGCGGCAGCACGAGCCTTGCGGGCGGATTGTAATTGATCGTGATCGACGCGACGCAGGTAGCGTCGAGCTGCGCTGACGCGGGGCTTGCGCACAAGACCACGGCCGTGACCAGCAACAATGTCCATACTTTCATGCGGTGTCTCCTTTCGCAGCCAACGCTAGCGCTCATTTTTCGCCTTGTCCATCGTCTCTAGAGAGGAGGGGGAAACCCCTCAGTCCATCCTCTCTAGAGAGGATGCCGAGCCTCCAAAAATCATCGCTAGAGAGGATAGACACGCGGTATCGCGGGCACTAACCTGAAAATGTAACCCTCACTCAAGGAGGAAATTCCATGTCCAAAGAGAATCGGCACCGCCACGTCCCGGCGCTGCTGGGGTTGGCGCTCGTCCTGCTGCTCGGCTTCGCGGCCGAGGCGTCCGCCGCCAGCCAGCCGGAAAGCAAGACCGTGCAGACCTACAAGATCGAAAAGGTTTTCGATCGCTACACCCGGTCCGCCATCGCCGCCACCGGCGCGGACATCTTCGAAGTCGGCAAGGACTACGTCCTGGTGGGAGCCACGCCCGAGGAGCTCAAGGCGATCCGGCGCCTTGGCCTGAAGGCCCAGCGGTTTCAAATTCCCGAGGAGCTCCTCAAGGCGTTCCCGTCCGCCGACTCCAACTACCACGACTACGCCGAGACGGTAGCGGTGCTGCAGCAGGCGGCTTTCGACCATCCGACGACGATGTCGCTGTTCAGCGTCGGCCTCTCCTACGAGGGGCGCACGATGTGGGCCGTCAAGATCTCCGACAACGTCGCCGTGGACAAGGACGAGCCCGAGGTTCTCTTCACCTTCCATCAACACGCCCGCGAGCACTTGACGATCGAGCAGGGGCTCTACGCCCTGGGCATGCTCACGAATGAGTATGGCGTCGATCCGCGCGTCACCAACATCGTGAACAGCCGCGAGATCTGGCTCGTCTTCGATCTCAATCCGGATGGCGGCGAGTACGACATCGCCACCGGCTCCTACGCCTCCTGGCGCAAGAACCGCCAGCCGAATGCGGGCTCGAGCGCCATCGGCACCGATCTCAACCGCAACTGGGGTTACAACTGGGGATGCTGCGGCGGCAGCAGCAGCTCGCCGAGCAGCGACACCTATCGCGGCGCCGCCGCCTTCTCGGCGCCGGAGACGGTCGCGGTGCGCGATTTCGTGAACAGCCGCGTCATTGGCGGCGTGCAGCAGATCAAGGCTCACATCGACTTCCACACCTACGGCGAGCTGGTGATGTGGCCCTACGGCTATACCCTTACGGACGTGCCGGCCGACATGACCCAGGACGATCACGACGTGTTCGCGGCCATGGGCAAGGCCATGGCCGGCAGCAACGGCTACACGCCGCAGCAACTGAGCGACCTGTACATCAGCGACGGAACCATCTGCGACTGGCTCTACGGCGTCCACCGAATCTTCACCTACACGTTCGAGATGTATTCGGTGGGCTCGTCGCCGGGCTTCTATCCGCCCGACGAGGTGATCCCCACGCAGACGGCGCGCAACCGCTCGGCCATCCTCTACCTGCTCGAAAAGGCCGGCTGCCCCTATGGCATGATCGGCAAGCAGGGCCAGTACTGCAACGACTCCACGGTCAATAGCACCGCCACGGCGCTGACCTCCTCGCCCAACCCTTCCACCTCTGGGACCTCGGTCACCTTCCGGGCCACCGTCACCTCCACCGGCGGCGTGCCCGTGGGCACCGTCACCTTCGCCGAAGGGAGCACCGTGCTGGCCGCCAACGTGGCCTTGAACGCCGACGGTCAGGCCGCGTTCAGCACCGTGGCGCTGGCGGTGGGCAGCCACGTCGTCACCGCCACCTTTACCGGCGTCACCGGCTGGAGCGGCAGCAACGGCAATGCCACGCAGGTCGTCAACGCCGCTCCGACGCAGGTGACCTTCACCTCCGTGGCCGCCCAGGACGGCTGGGTGCTGGAGTCCACCGAGACCTCCAACGTGGGCGGCTCGCTCAACGCCACCACCAACAGCACCAGCGCTCTGCGGGTGGGCGACGACAACCAGAACAAGCAATATAAAGCCGTCGTCTCCTTCGACACTTCGTCGATCCCGGACGGCGCCACGATCCTCTCCGCGACTCTGCGGCTGCGCCGCGGCACGGTCTCCGGCACCAATCCCTTCACCACGCACGGCACCTGCTGGGCGGACGTGCAGACGGGCGGCTTCTCCGGCTCGACGACGCTGGAGACGGCCGACTTCCAGGCCACGGCAACGGCGGTCCAGGCGACGAGCCTCTCCAACGCCGCCAACAACGGCGACTGGTCGACCGGCAGCCTCAACGCCGCGGGCCTCTCGGCTATCAGCAAGACCGGCACGACGCAGCTCCGCATCTACTTCAACCTGGACGACAACAACGACAGCGGCAACGACTACATCGGCTACTACTCGGGCGAAGCGAGCTCGGCGAACCGGCCGCAGCTCGTGATCACCTATCAATAACCCCGCCGCAAGAAGCACCCGGGCCGGGCTCTTTCGAGAGCCCGGCCCATGCGTTGCTAGAAGGAACCCGTTGAGATCGCGGCAGAGGCTACCCACGGCGGCTCCGGGCCGTTATTCTCCAGTTTGTGATGCACCCGAAAGAAAGGAGAGCCTCATGAAGATGATCCTCGCCCTCGGTCTTGTCTTCTCTGCTGTCCCCGCCCTCGCCGCTGGGCACGAGCCGCGGCCCATTGCGATCCACGACGCGCGCGCGATGCCCGTGGGCACCGTGGTCACGGTCGAGGGAGCGGTCACCGTGCCCTCGGGGCTTTTCTCGTCCGGCGGCACCCTCGACCAGGGCTTCGCCATCCAGGATCACACCGGCGGCATCTACGTGAGCGTCGCCACCAACCTGGGGATCAATCTGCGCCAGCGCGTGCGGGTCACCGGCCAGATCGCGGATAGCGGCAACGGCTTGCTGCTCCTCGTCCCCGCGAGCACCAGCGACGTGGAGGTCCGCGGCCCGGGGCCCCGGGTGCACCCGCGCTGGCTGCGCACCGGCGACGTCGGACCCGCCAATCAGGGGTCGCTCGTGCGGGTCGTGGGAACGATCACCCAGCCCTTGCTGCCGGACCCGCCCTTCGGCACCCAGGTGATCGTCGACGACGGCTCGGGTCCCCTCCGCATCTTCGTCAACACCTCGACCGGTATCGACTTGAGCGGCCTCGCGCCGGGCCAGCTCCTGTCCGTCACCGGCTTCAGCGACGAGTTCGACACGCCCGAGATCGATCCGCGCTTCCAGAGCGATCTGCGCCAGCCGCGGCATTAGACGGCAGGGGGCGGCCTCTCTTTAGAGGGTGTTTGGAAAGTGAAGTCTTCTGGGTTCCCGTGCGGCATTTGGGAGATCGCAGCGATGTCGCCGCCCCGGAGACGCCCCACGGGGTACCCCGGGGGCGTCTCTACATTGGCTGGAGCCGGTGAGGTGAATCGGGAAGGTGGCGCCCGTAGGAGGCTCTATCGGTCTTCGACGATCCTTAAAGGCGCCATCGTTCCAAATTCTTCGGCGGTACGTCCCCAACGTAGAGACGCCCCGTGGGGAACCCCGCGGGGCGTCTCCGGAGCGGGAAAGTTCGTCCAATCCGAAAATGAATCTTGCCGGCGGCTGGCACTTTCCAAACACCCTTTAGGGTGAATTCCCCACCCCCTCTAGGGAAAATCCCATCCTCTCCAGAGAGGATGCCGCATCCTCTCTAGAGAGGATACCGAGCCTCCCAAAAATCATCGCTAAAGATGATAGCCACGGCGATGTAGCGCCGCTATCCTCACACCCGTCAGTCAACCGACAGCGCGCTTGCCGTCAGGCATGGAAAGGAGGGATCCATGAAGCGCATCCCTGTGGGCTTTGCCATTCTGCTGCTCGTGCTTCTTCTTCCCTGTGCCGCCCGCGCAGCCGCCGAGGAGCCCGCTCCCTGGCAGCTTCACGGCCCCACGGACGTGAAGTGTGATCAGCCCGGCGCGACCGCGCGCCAGCGTTTCTGGGAGGCCGCGGACTGGGGCGACGTCCCCGGCTACCGCAAGCGCCTGGTGGAATATTGCGGCGACGTTGCGGGCCCCTCTTCGCCGTCGATGCAGTGCACGCCCGACCTGCGCTTCTGCCAGGCGCGCCACGTGCGCATCGACGTCCCGGCCGAGGGCAAGGCCGTCGCCGTATCGACGGCCTGCGCTCTTCAAGAAACCTTTCCACCCAAAAGCCGGTTCTTCGGCGGCATCTCGGACTGGACGCCGGAGCTGCCCGCTCTCACGGGCGCGGCGGACCTGCGGTCCTGCGACGTGGTGATCCACGAGCCCACGCTGCTCGTCAAGCCGGACAGCCGGGCCAACATCTACCACGGCCTCTGCGATCACATAAACCTTTTCCTGTCGGCGTGGATCGCCGGCTGGCAGGACGCCGCGGACCTGCAGATCGTCAACTGGGAGCCGGAGGTGCACCAAGAGCGCGTGCCGTCGAGCTGGTATCAGCTCTATGACGCCTTGACCACCCGGCCGGTGCGCCCGCTCGGCTTCTGGGCGGGCAAGAGCGTGTGCTTCGACGACGCCGTGTTCGCGGTCAATCCGCGCACCCCCGACACCTTCTTCTACAACATGGACGTGCCCGGCCGCGCCGAGGGCTGCCGCTCCGGTGCGGACAGCCTGGTGCGGGCCTTCGCCGAGCGCACCAGGGCAAGGGTGCTAGCCCATCCGCCGCACCGCCCCGGGGCGGACGATCCGGTGCACGTCAAGGTGATGTCGCGCAGCGCGGGCACGGGGATGACCTCGGGCACCCGCCACGTGACCAACGAGGCCGAGCTGGTCGCGGCCTTGCGCCGCCGGGTGCCCGGCATCGAGGTCGAGGTCGTCAACTTCGATTGGAACGGCCGCCCGCCGATCGCCGGCCAGCTCGCCCTGATGGCCGACACCGACGTCCTGGTGGGGATGCACGGCGCCGGCCTGGTGCATGCCCTGTGGCTGCCCGAGTGGGCGGTCCTCTTCGAGATCTACAACTGCGGCGACGTCAACACCTACTCCGACCTCGCCCGCCTCGCGGGCGCCGGCTACGTCACGCTGCCGGAGGCCGGCGTCCGCCGCGTGACGCCCCTCGTCACGGTCGCCGCCGAGAACCGGGCGAACCCCAAGTTCTGGAACTACGAGGTGTCCGAGGACGCCTTCGTGGCCCAAGTCGCCGAGGCGGTGCGGCGGGTGCGGGCCAACCCCGCCTCGCCGTTCCGCAAACCCCCCGCCGAGCCGCCGGGAGAAAAGAAAGGAAACGCGCCATGAAAACCGTTCTCTTCGCGCCCGTCCTCGCTTTGGGGATCGCGATCCCGGCCCTGGGATCGACTGCCGCCGGCGCGCCATCGCAACCGATTCACCTCGCGGTCGTGGCGTGCGACTTCCACGGCGCGGAGCAGGCCGCGGTCATGCTCAAGTCCGCGGTCCTCTCGGCGCGGTCTCCTCTCGCCGTGCACGTCTTCGCCGACGACGCCAGCCGCGCCCGGCTGGAGCGGAGTCTGTGGGCCTGGCCGGAGAGGGTGCGGCAGAGGATCCGCCCGGAGTTTCTTCCCCTCGGCTCGCCCGGCGTGACCGATCCGGAGGCCTGGAGCCGCCGCTTTCCCCGCTGCGGCAGCCAGCGGCTGTTCTTCCCGGACCTCCTCCCGGACGTCGACCGCGTGCTGGCGGTGGACCCGGACGCGCTCTTCCTCCGGCCGGTCGACGAGCTGTGGCGCGTGGAGCTCGCCCCGGACCAGATCGCCGCCATGCCGCAGGGGCCGCAGGCTCCCACCGGCGTGCTGCTGATGGACCTCGCCAGGATGCGGCGGACCGGATGGCGGCAGCGCATGACCGACCTGGCACAGACCGCCGAGCGCTGGCCGCGGGGGGACCAGGAGCTGCTCGAACGCTTCTTCCACGACGTGCCCGAGAAGCTCCACCGTCTCTCCTGCGCCTGGGGCCTCCGGCTCGACTTCTGCTCGCTGACCAGCGGCTGCGCGCCGGCGCCTGGAGCGCCGGAGGACACCGTGGGGCTGGTCTACGGTGGCCGCAGCGACCGGCCCACCTTCCGGGCGCTCTCCGAAGCCTTCCAGGCCTATCCCTTCGGCGAGGACCCGAAGACCGATCTGCTCGAGCCGCTGCGCGCCCGCTTCGCCGTGGCGGACCCGGCGGAGGCCTGCGCCTCGGCGCGCGAGCCGGTCGCCGCGGCCCTGGCCGCCCAGATCCCCCGGTGGCCCGCGCCCGGCGAACGGCCGGCGGGCACGGGCGTGTTCTATGACGTGGCGGCGGCGCAGCTCGCTCCCTGGCGCCAGCGAGGGATCGTGCCGGAAGACCTCGCGCGCGCCTCCAAGGTGGGAATCCCGACCCTCCATTACCAGATCCTGGGCGGCAAGCTCTACCGGGCTCCCCTCTGCTCGCCGGCGCGGCGGTGTCCGGGCTTCGAGCACTTCCTGGTCAAGGTCGCGCCCCTCGTGCCGGACGTCGACTTCTATCTCAACCCGAACGACTTCCCGAATCCCGGCGCCGGCGATCCGCTGCCGCTCCTCTCCTTCTCCAAGCTGCCGCAGACCCACGGCGACATCCTCTATCCGGTCTGGGCTTTCTGGCACGACGATCCCTGGCTGGGCGTGGTCCCCCACTGGCGCTGGGACGAGATGAGACGCGAGCTGCTGGCGGCCGGGGATGCGGTGCCGTGGGAGCAGAAGAAGCCGGTGGTGTTCTTCCGCGGCGGCCTCACCTCGCCGAAGCGCGAGCCCTACACCCTCTATTCGGTGACCCATCGCGAGCAGTGGGACGTGCGCTTCACGCCGCATCCGTCGCCCAAGTTCATGGCCCGGGTCGCCGAGCTCGAGCAGGAGGTGGCCGAGCCCGTGCCGCCGCGCGACCACTGCGCCTACCGCTATCTCCTGAACGTCGACGGCATCAGCTCCACCCACCGCCTGCGCATGATGATGGCCTGCGGCGGGCTGCTCCTCTACGTGCAGCCGGAGTGGATGGAGTTCTACTACTACAAGCTCGTCCCCTGGAAACACTTCGTGCCGCTGCCGCTCGACCCGGCCCAGGGCCAGCGGGTGCTGGACTACCTCGTCGCCCATGACGACCTCGCCCGGCGCATCGCCGGCAACGGCAGGGACTTCGTCGCGAACGTGCTGACCCTCGACGAGGTCGACCGCTACTGGGTCGACCTGCTGCGGGAGTACGCGGCGCTGCAGCGTTTCAAACCCCAGCGGGCCGAGGGTTTCGTCGCGGTGGAGGCCGCCAATGACTGACCGCCGCGAACGTCTCGAGGTGGCGGCCTGGCTCCTGTTCGCCGTGTCGCTCGGCGCCATGGAAGGCGGCGTCGTCAGCGTCATGGTCAAGACCTTCTACCGGCACGCGG
>DATIOS010000510.1:0-2137 GCA_035472915.1 Thermoanaerobaculia bacterium | reverse complement strand
TCGCAACTGACTGCGCAGTCAGTTGACGGTCCTGCTCCGTCGTGGGCCAGTGCCGCATGTGCCTGGTGGAGATCTCGGACAACGGCAAGAAGATGCCGAAGCTGCAGACCGCCTGCTCCTCGTACGTGACGAAGGACGGCTGGTCGGTGCGGACAGACACGCCCGAGGTCGCCGAGGCGCAGAAGGGGATGATGGAGTTTTTCCTCATCAATCACCCGCTGGACTGCCCGATCTGCGACCAGGCCGGCGAGTGCGGTCTTCAGGACTACTCCTTCAAGCACGGCGTGGCGTTCTCCCGCTTCCAGTACGAGGACAAGCGGACCTACCCGGGGCGCGAGCGCATCCCCCTGGGAGCCAACGTCGTCCTCAACATGAACCGCTGCATCCAGTGCACGCGCTGCATCCGCTTCACCGAGGAGGTCGCGGGCACCGGCGAGCTCGGCTTCTTCAACCGCGGCGCGCGAGTGGAGATCGGCACCTTCCCGGGCAAGGAGCTCAACAATCCGCTCGCCACCTGCGTGGTGGACATCTGCCCGGTGGGCGCCCTCACTTCGACCCGCTTCCGCTTCGCCGAGCGGGTCTGGTATCTCGACAAGAAACCGTCGATCTGCACCGGTTGCGAGGTGGGTTGCAACATCACCATGGAGCAGCGGCGGGGCGACATCAAACGCTACAAACCGCGCTTCAACGTCGAGGTCAACGATTACTGGATGTGCGACTACGGCCGTTCGTCCTTCGAGCGCTACAAGCAGCAACCGCGCCTCAGCTCGCCGCGCGTGAAGGCTGAAGGGGCGAACACCGGCTGGAGCCAGGCGCTGGACGCCGTTCATCGCGGCATCGTGGGCGGGGCAGGCCAGGGCGAGATCGCTTTCCTCGGCTCGGGCTTCCTCACCACGGAAGAGGCGTATCTCTTCGCCAAGCTGGCGGATCTGGCGGGCTCTTCGAATCGCTCGGTGCCCGTCGATCTCGGGACGGAGTGGACGATTCCCCGCCATCAGCGGCCGCCCATCAAAGGACGTGAAGCCGCTCCGAACCGCCGCGGCGCCGAGCTTGCGGGGCTCAGTGGCGAAAACGATTTGCTGAACGGCGACGGCGCCTCCCGCTGCGCGGTGCTGGTGGTCTGCGACAGCGACTTCGGCAAGGCCGCCTGGGATCCCGAGACGGTGGCGCGGCTGCGCAAAGCGAAATTCCTGGTCGTCTTCGGCTGGGCCGACTCCCCCCTGGCCGAAGCGGCGGACGTGGCCCTGCCGGTGGCCCACCACGGCGAAAAGGACGGCACCTTCGTCAACGTCGAGTGGCGGGTGCAGCGCTTCGAAAAGGCTTTCCCGCCCACGGGCCAGGTGAGGCCGGCGGTCGAGGTGCTCTCCGATCTTCTGTCACGTTTCGACATCAGTTGGGCGCATCAATCTGCGGCCACCGTGTTCGACCGGCTCGCGGGCGAGCTGCCGGCCTTCGCGGGCCTCTCTTGGCGCCGGCTCCCCGCGACGGGAGCTTCTCTCCATGTTCCCGAGGCTCATCCCAAGCTTTCGGATCAAGCCGCTGAAGCTGCCTCGGAGGCCACGGCATGAGCGAGGAGCTGGTCGCCACCCTGCTCAAGTATGCCGTCATGTTCGGCGTTTTCATCAACGTCGCGCCGATCATGAACTGGGTGGAGCGGCGGGCCTGCGCCTACATCCAGGACCGTCCGGGTCCCAATCGCGTGGGACCGCTGGGGCTGTTCCAGCCGCTGGCCGACGCCGCCAAGTTCATGTTCAAGGAGGACGTGACGCCGGCCGCGGCCGACAAGCTGCTTTATTTGATGGCACCGGTCCTCGCCCTGCTGCCGGCGTTCACCACTTTCGTGATCATTCCCTTCGGTCCGGACCTGACAGTGAGCGGGCGGACGTTTCCCCTCGTCGTGGCGCCGGTGGACACCGGAGTGCTCCTGTTCCTCGCCCTGTCGAGCCTCGCCGTCTACTCGCTGGTGCTCGCCGGCTATGCCTCGAACAACAAATTCTCACTGATCGGCGGCATCCGCGCCTCCGCGCAGCTCATCAGCTACGAGCTGGCGCTGACGTTGTCGGTGCTGGCCGTGCTGCTGCCGGTCAACTCGTTCCGCCTGTCGGACATCGTGGCTTACCAGCAGTCCCACCTGTGG
>DATIOS010000509.1:0-10850 GCA_035472915.1 Thermoanaerobaculia bacterium | reverse complement strand
ACGGAATCCGCGACTACCGGGGCGGTGGTCGGTCGTCCGCGCGCGAGACCGTCATGCGCGTCGCGGCGCTCTCACCCGCGTCGGCTTTCCGGGCGTCGACGACGTCCGCGCCGGCAAGAGCTTCGAGATCTCGCTGGGCACCGGCGATCCCCAGGCGGCCGAGGGGCAGCTGCGCGAGATGTGCGAAAAACTGCTGGCCAATACCGTCGTCGAGGATTACTCGGTGGAGCTCCTCGCCGAGAATGGAATCCGGCCATGAAGTGCGGCGTCGTCGTCTTCCCCGGCAGCAACTGCGACCACGATGTCTACCACGTCTGGAAACACGTGCTGAAGCAGGATGCCGAGTTCCTCTGGCACCAGGACGACTCCCTCCAGGGTTGTGAGCTGATCGTGCTGCCGGGCGGCTTCGCCTACGGCGACTACCTGCGCGCCGGAGCGCTCGCCGCCCTGTCGCCGGTGATGGGCGCCGTCAAGCGGCACGCCGAGGCCGGCGGCCTGGTGCTGGGCATCTGCAACGGCTTCCAGGTACTGCTGGAGGCCGGCCTGCTGCCGGGCGCCATGCGGCGTAACGAGAACCTGCGGTTCCAGTGTCTCGACGTGCATCTGCGGACGGAGCGCACGGACCTGCCGTTCACCGGCCAGCTCACGCCGGGGCAGGTGCTGCGCCTGCCGATCGCCCACGCCGAAGGGAACTACGAGGATTCGCCGGCCCGCCTCGACGCCCTGGAGGCCAACGGCCAAGTGGTGTTCCGATACTGCGAGCCGGACGGCCGCATCACTCAAGAGAGCAATCCCAACGGCGCGGCGCGCAACATCGCCGGCATCACGAATATCGCCGGCAACGTCCTGGGATTGATGCCCCACCCTGAGCGCTGCTCCGAGGCGGTGCTGGGCAACACGAACGGCTTGGCACTCTTCGCCAGCGCCGTCGAGGTCGGCAGCCGTCGGCTCCAAGCCGTGGGATCCGAACGATGACGGTGGTCGTGTCAGAGCCGGCGGTTACGCCCGAGACCGCACGCTCGATCGGCCTTACACAAGAGGAGTTCGAGCGGCTAAAAAAGATCCTCGGCCGCGATCCCAACTGGACCGAGTTGGGCATCACCTCCGCCCTGTGGAGCGAGCACTGCTCCTACAAGTCGTCGAAGATCTACCTGCGGGAGTTTCCCACCGAGGGACCGCACGTTCTCCAGGGGCCGGGCGAGAACGCCGGCGTGGTGGACGTCGGCCACGGCTTCGTGGCGGTGTTCAAGATGGAGTCGCACAATCACCCGAGCTTCATCGAGCCGTACCAGGGCTCGGCGACCGGCGTCGGCGGCATTTTGCGCGACATCTTCACCATGGGCGCCCGTCCCATCGCCTGCATGGACGCCCTGCGCTTTGGCGAGATCGACGCGCCCCGCATGCGCTTCCTGATCGACGGCGTGGTACGCGGCATCGGCGGCTACGGCAACTGCATGGGCATCCCCACGGTGGGCGGCGAGACCGGGTTCCATCGCTGCTACAACGGCAACATCCTGGTCAACGCCTTCGCGCTGGGCGTCGCCCGGCGCGACCGCATCTTCCACGCCCGGGCGAGCGGCGCCGGCAATCCCGTCCTCTACGTGGGGAGCCGCACCGGCCGCGACGGCATCCACGGCGCCACCATGGCCTCCGAGTCGTTCGACAAGGAGAGCGAGCAGAAGCGGCCGACGGTGCAGGTGGGCGACCCGTTCACCGAGAAGATCCTGCTCGAAGCCTGCCTGGAGGCGATGCGCACCGGCGCCATCGTCGCCATCCAGGACATGGGCGCCGCCGGTCTCACCAGCTCGACCTTCGAGATGGCAGGGCGCGGCGGCACCGGCCTGCGTCTCGATCTCGACCAGGTGCCGCTACGCCAACCAGGCTTGACGCCCTACGAGATGATGCTCTCCGAGTCGCAGGAGCGCATGGTGCTGGTGGCGAAGAAGGGGCGGGAGGAAGAAGTCGAGAAGGTCTTCCGCCGCTGGGGCCTTGAAGTGGCGGACATCGGCGAGATCACCAACACCGGCCGCGCCATCCTCACCTGGCACGGTGAGACGGCGGCGGACATCCCCATCCAACCGCTGACCGAGGAGGCGCCCGTCTATCACCGGCCGGTGGCCGAGCCGGCGGACCTCGCGGCCCGCTGGCGCGCTCCTGAAGTGCCGCAGCCGTCCGATCCACGAAATGCCTTGGAGCAGCTTCTGGCCACTCCTGAATTCGCCAGCAAGCGGTGGATCTGGCAGCAGTACGACTACACCGTGCGCACCAACACCGTGCAGGGTCCCGGCGGCGATGCCGCGGTGGTGCTCCTCAAGGGCACGCCCTCAGGGCTCGCGATGACCTGCGACGTCAATCCTGTCTATTGCTACTTCGATCCGCGGCGGGGAGGTACCCAGGCGGTGGCCGAGGCGGTGCGCAACCTCGCCTGCGTCGGCGCCGAGCCGGTGGGACTCACCGACTGCCTCAACTTCGGCAATCCCGAGCGGCCGGAGATCTCCTGGCAGTTCCGCGAAGCCGTGCGCGGCATCTCCGAAGCCTGCCGGGCGCTCTCCGTCCCCGTCATCTCGGGCAATGTTTCGTTCTACAACGAGACCGAGGGAGCGTCGATCTACCCAACACCGGCCGTGGCCATGGTGGGAGTGATTCCGAGCCTCGCGAACCTGCCCCAGCCGTGGTTCCAGCGCGAGGGCGATCGCATCGTCCTGCTGGGCGACGACCGCTCCGAGTTTGGCGGCGCGGCCTACCTGCGGCTCCTCTACGATCTGGAACAGGGCCGGCCGCCGGCAGTAGACCTCGACGCCGAGCTGCGCCTCGCCCGCCTGTTGCGGAGCCTTATCTCCCAAGGGCTCCTCCACACCGCGCACGACTTTTCCGAGGGCGGCTTCCTGATCGCTCTCGCCGAAGCCTGCTTTGGCCGGCGGACGATGGGCGCCCGGGTGGAAATCCCCATGGCCGGTGCGGACCTGTTCTCGGAGACCCAGGGCCGGGCCCTCGTGGCCGTCCCTCCCGAGGCGATCGAACCGGTGCTCGCGGCGGCCGAGAAAGCGGGAGTCCCGGCGCGGGAGATCGGCGAGACCGGCGGCGAGAACCTGGTTGTGAAGAGCGCGGGCGAGGTCCTCAGCGCACCCGTCGCCCGCCTGCACGAGATCTGGTCGACCGCGTTGCCGAAGGCGTTGGGCGAATGAAATGCGGCCGAAACGGGTTATAGCCGGCATAAGGGTCTACCGGGACCTTTCGCGACTCTGATTCGACTCTCATGTGCGGAATCTTCGGCATCGACGGCTGCGACGACGCATCCAATCTGACGTATCTCGGCCTCTACGCCCTCCAGCACCGAGGGCAGGAGAGCGCCGGCATCGTCTCGTGGGACGGCATCCAGCTCCATCTGGAGCGTGGGATGGGGCACGTCTCGGACATCTTCAAGGAAAAGGTCATCGCCCGCCTGCCCGGCCGCCGGGCGCTGGGCCACACCCGCTACTCGACGGCCGGCTCGAGCGTCGTCGCCAACGCACAGCCGATCGTGGTCAAGACCTCCATGGGCCCGGTCGGCATCGTTCACAACGGCAATCTGGTCAATCCCACCGAGATCCGCGAGCGCCTGGAGCAGGAAGGCTCGATCTTCCAGACCACCAGCGATACCGAGGTCATCCTCCATCTGATGGCGCGCAACCCGCGGCAGGATCTCGTCGAGTCGTTCATGCTGGCGCTCGAAGAGGTGCGCGGCGCCTACTCTCTGCTGCTGATCACCGACCACTGTCTGATCGCGGCCCGCGATACGAACGGCTTCCGGCCGCTGCTGCTGGGCGACCTCGACGGCTCTCCCTGCTTTGCCTCGGAGAGCTGCGCCTTCGATCTGCTTGGAGCGCGCCTGGTACGCGAGTTGGAGCCCGGCGAAGTGGTGGTTTCACGCGAGGGGCATGTCGAGAGCTACCATCTGGCACAGCCCGTCGAGCCCACCCGCTGCATCTTCGAGCACGTCTACTTCGCCCGGCCCGACAGCCGCCACTTCGGCGACTCCGTGGCCCAGGTGCGACTGCGAATGGGCGCACGGCTGGCTCGCGAAGCTCCGGCGGCGGCGGACATCGTGGTGCCGGTGCCCGACAGCGGCCTCTACGCCGCCATCGGCTACAGCCGTGAATCGGGGCTGCCGATGGAGTTCGGCCTCACCCGCAACCACTACGTGGGCCGCACGTTCATCGAGCCCAAGCAGTCGATCCGGAACTTCGGGGTGAAGATCAAGCTCAACCCGGTCCGCGAGCTGCTCACCGGCAAGAAGGTGGTGCTGGTGGACGACTCCATCGTTCGCGGCACCACGTCACGCAAGATCGTGAGCATGGTCCGCGACGGCGGTGCTGCCGAAGTGCACGTCCGCATCTCGGCGCCCCCCACGGAGTGGCCCTGCCACTACGGCATCGATACTCCCCGCCGCGAAGAGCTCATCGCGGCGCAGAAATCGATCGAAGAGATCCGCGAGTTCATCCAGGCCGACAGCCTCGCCTACCTCTCCCTCGACGGCATGCTCGGCGCCGTCACCGGTCCCCGCGACAGCTACTGCACCGCCTGCTGGACGGGCGACTACCGGGTCGCCGTCAGTCCCGGACAGGGGAGGCAGGCCGAGCTGTTTCCGATTCGGGCGGAGGGGGAATAGGGGTCCTCCGTCGTTCTTGTCGTCTTTGCGTCGTCCCCGCCCGGGCATAAATGCCGGGGCTATTTGAGGACGCCGGATAAATCCGACTTGAAGTCCCCTTCAGGGGGCGCTGTTCATAGCCCTGGCATTTATGCCCGGGCGGGCTGAGCCCAAGTAAATCCGAGCCCTCGCAGCCCCACCTCCGCTAGACTTCCCGGGCCATGGAAGACCGGGACCACACCACCGCCGTCCGCTCCTACCTCCTCACTCTCCAGGGCCGCATCTCCGCGGCTCTTGAGGCGGAGGACGGCGTCGCGCGCTTTCGCGAGGATTCCTGGGAGCGGCCGGAGGGTGGGGGGGGCCGGTCGCGGGTTCTCGCCAGCGGCGCGGTTTTTGAGCAGGCGGGGATCGGCTTCTCCCATGTCTTCGGCCCGAGGCTTCCCCCATCGGCGACCGTCCACCGGCCGGACCTCGCGGGACGGAGCTTCGAAGCGCTCGGCGTCTCTCTGGTCTTCCATCCGCTCAATCCCTACGTACCCACGACGCACATGAACATCCGCTTCTTCATCGCTGAGAAAGAGGGCGAGGCGCCCGTCTGGTGGTTCGGCGGCGGTTTCGATCTCACTCCTTATTACGGTTTCGAGGAGGACGCCATTCATTGGCACCGCGTCGCCCGTGAGGCGTGCGCGCCGTTTGGGCCGGAGATCTATCCGCGCTACAAGAAGTGGTGCGACGAATACTTCTTCCTTCGCCATCGCCAGGAACCTCGGGGAATCGGGGGGATCTTCTTCGACGATCTCAACGAGTGGGGGTTCGAGCGCTGCTTCGAGTTTCTGCAGAGCGTCGGCGATCATCTTCTTGCGGCCTACCTGCCCATCGTCCAACGGCGAAAAGACATGCAGTATGGCGAGCGGGAGCGGGATTTCCAGCTCTACCGTCGCGGCCGCTACGTGGAATTCAACCTGGTGTGGGACCGGGGGACGCTCTTCGGCCTTCAGTCCGGCGGGCGTACGGAGTCGATCCTGATGTCGCTGCCGCCTCTGGTGCGCTGGCGCTACGACTGGCATCCGGAGCCGGGGACTCCCGAAGCCCGCCTTTACGACGAGTTTCTCCGGCCGCGGGACTGGGCGGCCGAATGACAGGTCTGAAAGGGCCGTCCGACTGACACAGCAAGTTTGAGGCGCTCGCCGGCAAGCTCTTGACGCCTCCCGTCAAGCTTGCGACGAGCTGGTTCCCTCGGCCGCTGGCGCTGTGGAAGCGCCGCAGGCTCGTCATGAGGCGTCCCAAGATTGAAACGCGGCATCTCAACCTTGCCATGGCCCCATCCGACCGCTTGCCGTCCCGGATCAGGCCTGTCCGCTGCTGTCAAACCCCGTTACCATAGAGGTGCAAGAGGAGATCCTCCTCCCCGAGCTTGAATCCAGGAGACCGAAACCCCATGGCTCAGAACCCAATCTCCATCGAGCGCTCCGCGCTGCTCGTCATCGACGCCCAGGACTCTTTCAAGGCCGGCCCACGCTGGGAGCGGCGCAGCAGCCCGAAGTTCGAACAGAACGTAGACCGGCTCGTCCAATCGTACCGGTCGGCCGGACTGCCAGTGATCTTTGTTCTACACACCGATCCCGATGAGGCTTTCACCCCGGACAGTCCCTATTTCAAGCTGATGGACTTTCTCGTTCGGCGGGAGGACGAGCCTCTGCTGATCAAAAACACCCGCAACGCTTTCACCAGCACCAATCTTCAGGAGCTGCTGCGGGAGAAGAGCGTCGAGCGATTGGTGATCACCGGCATCCAGACCGAGCAGTGCTGCGAGACCACCACCCGGCTCGCCGCCGACCTCGGCTACGACGTGGACTTCGTCACCGAGGCCACGATGACCTTCCCCATCGCCGATCCCGAGACGGGCGACGAGCTGTCGACGGACGAGATCCTCCGCCGCACCGAGTTCGTCTTGCGCAGGCGTTTCGCTCGCATCGCCAAGGTGGACACCCTGATCGAGGAGCTGGCGAGAGCCGCCGTGCCGTGCGCCGTGTGATCTTCGCCCTAGCGGCCGACGTGGAGGTCCTGGACCTTGCCGGACCGGTCCAGGCCTTTCACGAGGCGAACCGCTGCGGAGCGGACTATACGGTTCACGTCTGCGCCAAGACGCCGCGGCTGCGCACCGACCAGGGGATCTGGCTTTCCGATCTCGAGCCTCTCCCCCCGCGAAGCGACGGGGATCTCGATTCAGGACTACCGCACTCTTAGCTCTTCAGGCGGAGAGTGGCAATCTCTGGCTCTTGGACCGCCCGCCCCGCCCTTCCCCCCGTCCCCGGCTTCGGCTATGCTGTGCGCCCCATGTCTGAACCGGAAGTACCTCCTCGGGAGGATGAGGCCACGGAGCCCGAGGAGGCGGGGAGCTCTGCTCTCCGGTCGTTTCTGGGGCTGTTCGTGGTCCCCCTCATGGTGGTCATCCTCTGTGTCGCCGTCTTCATCGGGTTCGGGTGGATCGCCTACGACAAGCAGTCGACAACGGATTACTTGAACGATCTCCAGTCGTGGTGGAAGCCGCGGCGTGTGCAGGCGGCTTACGAGCTGTCGAAGATCCTGATCGCCGATCCCAAGGCTCTGGACGAGGAGCCGGGCGCCCGCAAAGAGGTTCGCCGGCTGTTCCAGGAGGCCAAAGAGCCGGAGATGCGCCAGTACCTGGCCCTGGTTCTCGGCCGGACGCATGACCACGAGGCCGTGCCTCTCCTCGTCGCGGCCCTCAAGGACTCGGACGACAAGACGCGCATCTACGTCCTGTGGGCCCTCGGCACCCTGGGCGATCCCGGCGCCGGCAGCGCCCTGCAAGGCGCGCTCACCGACCCCGATCCGGGGTTGCGCAAGACGGCCGCCTTTGCCTTGGGCGAGCTTGGCGATCGCTCCGCCATGCCGCGGCTCACCGCCGCACTCGACGATGGCGTGGCCGACGTGCGGTGGAACGCCGCCCTCGCTCTCGCCCGGATGAAGAGCGACGCCGGACTGCCGGTGCTGGAGACGATGACGGACCGCCACCTCCTCGCCCAGGTGCCGGAGATTACCCGCGAGCAGCAGGACGATGCCATGATCAGCGGCATTCAGGCTCTGGCCGCCGTAGGCGGAGCGAAATACCGTCCGACTTTTGACCATCTGGCCGCGGCGGACCCGAGCCTGAAGGTACGCCAGGCCGCGATCGAGGCAAAGCGTGACCTGGAGAAGCGTTGACGCACTGGGGCTTGACACTCCGCAGGGGTTTCGCTTAGAAAAAGCGGACCGCTAGGGTCGTAATCAGATGTAAGTCAAGCCGTTTTGAGAAAGGGACACCATGTCTGACGAACCCAAGGGCGACGGCGTCACCCGCCGTGGCTTCTTCTCCTGGGCCGCCGTGGCCTGGGTGGGCTTCACCGTCGCGATCGGCGGCTGCGTGACGACGATGGGGCGTTTCATGTTCCCCAACGTACTGTTCGAGCCGCCCACCAGCTTCAAGGTCGGCAAGCCGGAAGACTTCCAATCCGGAGTGGTGGACACCCGCTTCGTCGACAAGTACGGCGTCTGGATCATCCACGACGGCGGGCGGATCTACGCCCTGATCGCCATCTGCACCCACCTCGGCTGCCCGCCGGCCTGGCTGGACACGCAGAACAAGTTCAAGTGCCCCTGCCACGGTAGCGGCTACTACAAGAGCGGCATCAACTTCGAGGGCCCAACGCCCCGGCCGCTGGAGCGCGCTCACATCTTCATCAGCCCCGACGACGGCCAGATCGTCGTCGACAAGTCCCAGAAGTTCCAGTACGAGCTGGGCCAGTGGGAAGACCCCAACGCCTTCATCTCAGCTGCCTGACACCTAAGAGGACTCGATGATCGACCTGCAGAAGAGCATCACCAAGTCCCAGGTCTGGAAGTCCATCTTCCGGGTGGGCATCCCGACGGACAACCGCAAGCGCGCCCTGGCCATGCTGGGCAACGTGGTGCTCCATCTGCACCCGATCAAGGTGAAGAAGTCCGGTATCCGGATGAGCTACACCTGGTGCATGGGAGGCACGGCCTTCTTCCTCTTCCTCTTGGAGACGATCACCGGCCTGCTGCTGATGTTCTACTACCGGCCGACCGTCGAGTACGCCTTCGTCGACATCGTCGACCTCCGCGAGGCCGCGGCATTCGGCATCATGCGCGAGCTCCACCGCTGGGGCGCCCACGCCATGGTGATCGCCGTCTGGCTGCACATGTTCCGGGTGTTCATGACCGGCTCGTACAAGCCGCCCCGCGAGTTCAACTGGAACGTCGGCGTCATCCTGCTGGTACTCACGCTGCTACTCTCCTTCACCGGCTATCTGTTGCCGTGGGACCAGCTCGCCATCTGGGCCATCACGGTGGGCTCGAACATGGCCCGGGCAACGCCCCTGTTGGGCAACGAGGGACCGGGGGCCGCCTTCCTGAAACTGGGAGGGCAACGATTAATTCACGCGGGCAGCGATGCCCGCTTCGCCCTGATCGGCGGCCGGACGATCGGCGGTGCCACCCTGCTCCGTTTCTACGTTCTCCACTGCGTGGGCATTCCGCTGGTCGCGGCCTTCCTCATCGCGGTGCACTTCTGGCGCGTCCGCAAGGACGGCGGCATCTCCGGACCGAGTTAGGCGGAGGGCACCATGGAACTGATCAAGCGGATCGTCAACTTCCTCTCTTACCCCCAGTGGTCGTTCACACTGGTGGTCGCCGCATTCATTTTCATGCTGCGCTCGAAAGGGCTGTGGTCGAAGCGGGGCGGGCTCATCCTCCTCGCCGGCGGCACTCTTTTCTTCCTCCTGGCGCTGCTCGACCCGAACTTCTGGCTGATCGTCTCCAAGCCGGACAACGTGCCGATCGTGATGATGGTCTTCCTGGTCGGATTCTTCGTCTGGTTCGCCATGTACAAGGCGACGGCGAACGACGTCCGGGTGGCTCACGGCGAGCCGCTGTTCGAGAAGACCGAGGTGGAGGACCGCATCTTCACCTGGCCCGACCTCGTCTTCTCGGAGTTCATCTGCATGGTGGTGCTGACGGTGGTGATGGTGGTCTGGTCCATCGCCCTCAGAGCCCCCCTCGAGGAGCCGGCCAACCCGGCCTTGGCGCCCAACCCGTCGAAGGCGCCGTGGTACTTCCTCGGCCTCCAGGAGATGCTGGTCTACTTCGATCCCTGGCTCGCCGGCGTGCTGCTGCCCGGCCTCATCATCGTCGGGTTGATGGCGATCCCGTACATCGACACCAACCCCAAGGGGAACGGCTACTTCACCTTCATCGAGCGGAAAGTGGAGATCGCCCTGTTCCTCTTCGGCTGGCTGGTGCTGTGGAGCCAGATGATCGTCATCGGCACCTTCCTGCGCGGGCCGAACTGGAACTTCTTCGGCCCCTTCGAGTTCTGGGACCAGAACAAGGTCGAGGCGCTGGTCAACGTCGACCTGTCCGAGTACTTCTGGATCAAGATGTTGCACATCGGCCTGCCGGGCAACTGGTTCCTGCGCGAGCTGCCTGGAATCCTGGTCATCGGCGCCTACTTCTTCGTTTTGCCGGTGCTGCTGAGCAAGACGAAATGGTTCAAGAAGTACTACGAGAAGATGGGACCGGCGCGCTACTACGTCGGCGTCACCCTGTTCCTCTTCATGATGCTGCTGCCGATCAAGATGTACTGCCGGTGGCTGTTCAACCTGAAATACTTCATCCACGTTCAGGAGTACTTCTTCAACATTTAGACCTGATGTCGTCGAATCCCTCGCGCGAGGGAGGGAGAGGAGCTCCAAGTTGACTCCACCGATCACGCCGCCCGAAAAGCGTCCTGACCGTCACTACAACTTCGGTCGCATGAACATGGTGTTCGCCTTGAGCTCCCTGGGGCTCCTGGCGGTGACGCTCTGGATGGCTTTCGCGGACTACGCCCAGCCGTGGAAGCGGATCCAGTCCGAGTTCCGCAGACTCGAGCGCCAGAAGCTGGTCCGCGAGGCGGACGCGGAGAAGCAGAAGCTCAACCAGAACGACCTGGCCCAGCTCAAGCACGAAATCGCCCAGGCGCAGAAGGATCTCGACCAGCATCACAAGGACATCGCCAAGCTGGTGGCGGCCTCGGCTGAAGGGCGCGCCACGCAGATCGAGACGGTGGCGCGGGCGTCCCCATGACCCCTGCCGGGTCGTCGGAGGCGGTGCATGTCGTTGCGTTCCATCCTGGTCACCCTGCGCTTTCTCGCCGCCGTCG